>DATDGE010000039.1:0-8180 GCA_036522255.1 Nitrososphaerales archaeon
CAAGTCGATCCAATTCACAAGCACCAGACCATAGAACGCGGAGAACAGAATCAGTTTGAGCAAGGTCAATTGCCTGGGGTCCGTCGGCCTCAGCCCCCAAACAATCATCTCTATGCCGCTGACCAGGACCACCACGGAAAACAGGGGCACCAGTGTAAAGGCTGCGATGTTCGGTACCAGCACGGCTACGGCGGCAAGCGCCATGGCCAGGGCCCCGGTGGCAAACGCCGAGCCCCTCAGCCATCTTGACTCAAATCGTCTCGTCGAAGGGATGATCCTTCCAAGCCCCTGAGCAGTAAGGCTGATCGCAATCAGGAATACCAGGGTCTGATAGCTCAGCCCAGGCAGGAAGATCACGAGCAGGAGCATCGTGGCAGCCAGCAGCCCGACCCCAAGAAGCCCCACCCGTTCGAGCATGGCCAGCCTCTTTCTCAGTCCGCCAGCCGCGATCGTCCTCACCGCGCTGAAGAGAAGCGCGACAGAAAGCAGCAGTACCAAGTCCTCGGTCTGGTAATTGGGATTGGCGAGAATCACTACGGAGATGATTACCGAGCCGAGCCCCAGCACCACTTCAAATGCCCTAAACCAGTTGGGGGGTGCCTCTGTCGGCGCCGGCCCGGAATTCTGACCACCGCTCAACTTTCCGCGCGCCTTCCCAAAGTCGACGCCTTGGGGTGACTTCCTCACTTAAGCGTGAAGGCTCCTGTCAAAATCTGGTGGGCCCGCCCGGATTTGAACTGGGGACCGTTCCCGCCAGCGGGTGCTGGTACCGGTGTCTCCGTTCGAGCATATGAGCCGGTCGCTCTGACCGAACTGCCCGTCTTTGAGACTCTGAGCTACGGGCCCACCTTTCGCTGGCTCCGAAATTCCCGCCCTTAAGCACAACGACCCAAACCTAAATAACCCTCCAAACCCACAACAAACTCAGTAACAGTGAGCAAGGAACAAGACGAGGGTTTTGAAGACATCCTAGCTGAGCTGGATCGCGAGGAAGCACGTGTCAAAATTAGAATGGAGATGCGGCGTTTTGGAAAGCCGACCACGGTCATCGAGGGGATCAAGATGAGCGACAAGGATATGCACGAGCTCAACTCCAAGATGAAGCGTGCTCTGGCCACCGGAGGCACTGTGAAGGACGGGATCATGATTCTTCAGGGGGACCACCGGGAAAACGCTGCCAGGATGCTCAAGGAGAGCGGCTTCTCAGAAAGCGCGATCGAAGTAATCTGACACTTATCGTCTCGTCTCATGTGCAAGCTTCCGCTTCAAACTTTTAAAGGGTAAAACGAGGCGCAAGCAACAAGAGAAGTCAGCATGTCGAAGCCGATAATCACCTTCGAGGACTTCGTCCGACGGATACTCATAGTCATATTCTGGGTGACGCTTCTCTCCGTCGTCGTAATCGTCCCGGTCTACTACCTCCTCGACTCAATATTCCACTTCCCGATCGACATCTTCGCCCTCGCCACCGTCAAACCGTTTGAGTTCCTCGCCTTCCAGCTCAACCTGATATCCACTGAGCCGTTCAGGACCCTCTTCGCCCTGACGGTCTTCCCGGGCTTCACCTTCGTTGCCGTGTACTCGACCATCCTGATGGGATGGGTGGAGAGGAAGTTCACTGCGAAGATCCAGCTCAGGACAGGCCCGATGTACGCCGGAAAGTATGAGGGGATCCTGCAGAACATCGCCGACTTCTTCAAGCTCGCCTTCAAGGAGATAGTGATCCCGAACGGCGTCGACCGGGCGACTTTCATCGCCATCCCCTTCGCCCTGATGGCGGTCGCAGGGGCCCTGGTTGCACTGGTCCCGCTTTCCCCGACCACGTACATCGCAAACCCGTCGGTCGGAGCGGTCATGGTCTTCGCGATCCTCGGATTCACGCCCCTCGTGGTGCTCCTGGCAGGTTGGGCCAGCAACAGCAAATACCCGTTCCTCGGCGGGCTGAGGGCCCTGCATCAGCTCGTGGCCTACGAGATTCCTCTTATCCTGTCACTGGTGGGAGCCGTCGTCCTCTCTGGTTCCCTCAACCTGATCGGGGTGGTCCAGGCCCAGAGTGGGCTCTGGTACATCGTCCTTCAGCCCCTGGGGGCGATCGTCTTCTTCATCGGGGCCCTGGCTGAGCTCGAGCGCATCCCCTTCGACATCCCCGAGGCGGACAGCGAGATCGTAGCAGGATGGCAGACTGAATACACGAGTATGCTCTTCGGTACATTCCAGCTTGCCAACTTCTCGAGGATGTACATCATGGCGGGACTTTTCACCACCTTTTTCCTGGGCGGATGGCTTGGCCCTCCCCCGGTCCCCCCCGAGGTCTGGTTCATCCTGAAGGTGACAGTCGTGATGGTCGTGATGATGCTCCCGCGCGCCATAATGCCGAGGCTGAGAATCGACATGCTCCTCAGGACTGGCTGGGTGAAACTCCTGGCTCTCTCCTTCGCCAACATATTCCTCACCATGCTGATCGTCGCCCTGGGAGTTGTGAAGTAGTTGGGTACCTGGGCGTACGTCAAAGGAGTATTCATCGCCACCTGGAGCGGCCTCAGGCACCTCTTCCGTCCGAGGATGACCCTGCGCTACCCTGAACAGAAGCTCGACCTCGAGGGGCCCGGCTACCAGTTCGACGCGAAAAAGGGGGTAGGTCTCCCGGGGTTCAAAGGAAGGCACATCCTCTACTTCGAGAAGTGCACCGGGTGTCAGCTCTGCGCCATCGCCTGCGACGGAGTGGCCGTCGCCATCGACATGCAGAAGGTCCAGAAGGGGAAAGTACAGAACAAGAAGGACATCTGGCCTGCAGTTGACTATGGCCGCTGCGTATTCTGCGGACTATGCCTTGAACCTAACACAGATGTTCTCACGAACCCTGGTCTGAAGCAGCTCAACCAGATATCCATTGGCGACATGGTCCTCACACACGACGGCAACTACAAGCCAGTTACCAAAGTCTGGGACATGCAGTATTCAGGACCCATGTATTGGATTTCTGTTTACGGGAAACCGGAGCCCCTTGCCTGCACAGCAGACCACCCGATAATGGCGGTGTCCAGACCTGTCTCAAACAGGAAGGACGGGCGCCTGCTCAGAGTCACCACCCCCCTGCTGTTCTACAAACCTGACGAACTCAAGTCTGGAGACTATCTTGTCAGCCCCATCGTTCGTAAAGTTGTGCACACTGACAGGTATGAGAAGGACGTTCCAATGTATCGAGGTGGAAGCACCTTCAGAAGATTGTCCCTCGAAGCATCACCCGAACTGTTCCGTTTGATCGGGTACTACTACGCCGAAGGGTCATGCGACGGAGGAAGGAGGGTAAACTTCGATTTCAACGTGAACGAAAGCGAAACATATGCAAGAGATTGCGGCAGCCTGGTTGCCAAGTTCTTCAAGAAGGAGTGCAAGATAAGAAAGAACGGAGAGCACGGAATCAGGCTCGTCCTTGACTCTGCTTTGGCTGAAGACTTCTTCTCCCAATTTGGAAATGGAGCCCCAAACAAGAAAATCCCCGACTGGGTATTCTTCGCAGAGCCCGAGAAACAACTCGAACTCTTGAAGGGCGAATGGCAAGGCGATGGTTGCAGTGTCAGGCAGGCCCGTCAGAAGTACCTGAACATCACCACTACTTCCAAGACACTGGCCTTCCAGTTGCAATCAATCTACGCAAGGCTGGGGATTGTCGCCACCATCGACTCGGAACAGTCTCCCAACAGACTCAGATGCTATCACGTCAATGTCTTTGGTCGGTGGGCGATCAAGCTTGCAGAGATGTGGAAAGTGGAATTCGACTACAAGCCGACCAAACACGCTGACAAATTCCACATAGACGACAGGTACGTCTACCTCCCGATTCGGAAGATCGAAGTCGAACAGGTCAGTGACCACCGAGTGATGGACGTGACCGTAGAGGACGACCATACCTTCGCGCCCCTGGGCTTGGCCACTTCCAACTGTGTCGATGCCTGTCCCTTTGACGCTCTCTTCATGACAAACGAATACGAGCTTTCGGCCTACGACAAAATGAGCCTGAAGTATACGCCCGACATGCTCGCGATCCCACCGAAGCTGGAGGGGAAGAAGTACAAGGTGGAATTCGACACGGAGAAGGGGGTCGCCAAACACGGCTGACATCGTATTCCTCGCAATGATGGTCGTCACAGTTGGGAGTGCTATCTTCGCTCTTGAGGCGGAGGAGATTATCTACGGCGCCATTGGACTGGCGGGCTCGCTCTTCGGCGTCGCCACCCTGTTCTTCCTGCTCAACGCCCCCTACGTTGCTGTGTTCCAGATCGCGGTCTACATCGGTGCGGTCGCCGTCCTGATCCTGTTCACTGTGATGCTCGTTAGGCAGGAGAAGTGGGCCAAGGAGGTCCGCTCCACGTCTTTCACAAGGCTCGCCGGGGTTGTGACTGGCCTGGCCGTGGCCCTGGCGCTCAGCCTCGCCGTCCTGGCCACCAACCTCTCCCAGTTCACCGACCTGACGAACAGTGCGACCTTCGTCGACATAGGCCGTTTGATCTCCACGAGTGATTCGCCGGTCCTCGAGGTGCTTGCGCTCGTCCTCGCCGCCGCGGTCGTCGGCGCGCTGACTCTCTCCAAGGTCGAAAGGGAGGACAAGGCCCTTTGAACTCCCTTGCAGACTTCGTCATCGTTTCCGCGATGCTCTTCGGGATAGGAATCTACGGCCTGGTGACGAAGAGGAACGCGCTCCGTCTTCTCTTCGCGGTGGAAATAATGATCAACGCCGCCAATCTGAACTTCGTCGCCTTCGGCCAGTATCTCCCCTTCGCTGCCGGGGCGGCCTCGGGCTCGAACGCCCTGGGACAGACCTTCGTCCTTTTCTCGATTGCCCTTGCGGCTGCAGAAGCGGCCGTGATCCTTGCGATAGTGGTCGTCGCCTACAGGCTGCACCATGACGTGGACGTAAGCGAGCTGAAGTCCCTGGAAGGATAGACTTGACAAAGCGAACATCTCCCTTCCCCGAATCCTCTCGTACTTCGGTGTAACTACAATTGGTCCAATACTTTCTTCTGCAATCCGTAGTAATCCCCATCGTCGCAGCCGCACTCTGCTACCTCGCCGCACCAAGAGTCGGCAGGCGGGTCGGATGGCTCGCCTTCGCTTCCCTGTTATTCACTACTCTGGTCCTCGTTGGAAGCAGCTGGTCCCAGCTCTTCTCGGGCGGGCCTTCCATCTCCGAGAGTTATGCCTGGGCCCCGAGCGCTGGCCTGACCTTCGGGTTCCTCGCCGACGGGCTCAGCTTCCCGGTCGCGATCCTGGTCAACCTGGTCCTCGCGGCGACGGCTGTGTACTCGATGCCGTACATGCAGAACAGGATCAAGGGCCTGTATGGAGCTGAGAGGCCAGGCCGCTACGGGATTTACTACATGAACTTCCTTCTTGTCTCAGCGGGCCTCATCGGAATCGTCCTTTCTACGAACCTGATCGAGCTCTACCTTTTCCTCGAGCTCGTGCTCATCCCCACCTTCGTAATCATAACCCTCTTCGGCTATGTCGAGAAAGAAAAAGTTGGGATCATCTACATCATCTGGAACCAGCTCGGCGCGTTCGTCTTCCTCGCCGGCATCGCCCTGTCCTACGTGGCGACCGGAAGCTTCGACATATCCTCGATGGGGAGCGCCCAGGCCAGCAGCCTGGCCTACTGGATTGCTGGACTGATTCTCGTCGGATGGCTCCTCAAGATGGCCGTCTTCGGCCTTCACATGTGGCTCCCGATCACGGAGGCTGAGCCGCCTACCTCCTTCGCCCCGACCATGGCCGTCGTCTCTGGAATTGGAGCCTACGTCATAGCCCGCCTGTTGTTCTTCGGGATGCCCACCACCTTCCACGCCTTCAGCCTCCCGATAATGGCCTGGGCTGTCCTCACGATGTTCTACGGAGGCGCGGTGACGCTCGCTCAGAACGATGTCAAGTATCTCTTCGCCTGGTCGACGATGAGCCAGAACGCCTATTCGGTCCTCGGCCTCGCGAGCGCCTCGGCCCTCGGCGCGACGGGAGGTGTCTTCTACTTTGGGAGCCACATTCTGGGGAAGTTCGTGATGTTCGCGGTCGCAGGGATCCTTCTCACCCAGACAGGGTTCCGCGACGTCAAGAAGATGGGAGGCCTCGCAGGCAAGATGCCCCTGACAGCGTCGCTCTTCGTCCTCGGGGCGCTCATCCTTTCTGCCGTCCCTCCGACAAGCGGGTTCCAGGCGGAATGGATAATGTTCGCCGGCATCTTTTCGCAGGGGGCGCAGGGTTCGCAGACCTACCTGCTCGTCGCGATATTGGGCATCATCGCCACACTGCTGACAGTAGCCTACACTTTCTGGCCAATCAAGAGAATTTTCTTCGGCTCGATGAACTCGGGGTTGGAAGACGTGAAGGAAGCCCCCTTGACGATGACCCTGCCGCTGCTCGCACTCGTAGTTGCTTCGATCCTGATAGGGATCTATCCGGACCTGGTCACAAAGTTCCTGTTAGGTTTCGCGAACGCGTTCACAGGAGTCTCCCACTGACATGGTATTCGAAATCCCATCGTACTTCGTCTGGCTGGTGTTCATCCTCCCCTACATCGGGGCGCTTGCCACGCTAGCGCTGAGGAAAGCTGGGAGGCTCGGCGACTACGCGGCTGCGCTCTTCTCTCTTCTCTCTGCGTCGTTCGCTTTCACCATGCTCCTTCCTCTGCTGGAGGGGCAGTCCCTCAGGGTTGTCAGCGTTCCTCCATTGACCACCAGCGTCCCCTGGATCTCGGGCCTGGGCCTGACGGTCGGTGTCCTCGCCGACCCGTTCACGGCCATCATCGCCAACGTAGTCGCCTGGGTGAGTTTCCTCATCGTGTTCTACAGCCTCGAATACATGAAGGATGACGACGGGCACAACCGGTACTTCTTCTTCATCGCCCTGTTCATCGGGAGCATGCAACTCATCGTCCTGTCCGACAACCTCCTCTCCCTCTTCGTCGGCTGGGAGATGGTCGGGCTCTGCAGCTACGCCCTGATCGGACACTACTGGAAGGACGAGACCAAGGACTGGGTCGGGACGCCGGGGGAGAAGGCCCTGGGGGAGGAGCAGGCATACTCGCCATCACATGCAGGGATGAAGGCCTTCGTCATGACCAGGGTCGGGGACGTCGCCATGCTCGCCGGGATCCTGATCTTGTTCTACTACTCCGGGACTTTCAACTACTACCAGCTCGCGAGCAACCAGAACGGATGGTTCCAGCACCTGAACAGTGCCGGCCTCCTGGTCCCCGTCGCTCTGCTTATCTTCGGAGGAGCGGTGGGCAAGTCTGCGCAGTTCCCCCTGCACGAATGGCTCCCCGACGCCATGGCAGGCCCGGCCCCGGTCTCCGCGCTGATCCACGCCGCGACCATGGTCAAGGCCGGGGTGGTCCTGGTCGCGAGGATCGCTCCGATCTTCTACTTCATCGCCCTGAGCAGCAATTCGCTGGGGCCCGGTGCCGTCCAGCCCTTCTTCATGACGGTAGCATGGATAGGGGCGTTCACCGCAATACTCGCGGCTAGCCAGGCTCTTGTCGGGTTCGAGCTCAAGAAGATCCTCGCCTATTCGACCATCTCCCAGATCGGGTACATGATGCTCGCAGTCGGCGTCGCGGGACTGTCCCTCGACTTTTCCCAGGGGCTCTCCTCGGCCCTCTATCACTTGACGAGCCATGCCATCTTCAAGGCGTGCCTGTTCCTTGCCGCCGGAGCCCTGATCCACGCGGCCGACTCGAAGTACATCAACGAAATGGGCGGGATGAGAAACAAGATGAAAATCACATTTGCAGCCTTCTTGATAGCTGTCGCCTCCCTCTCCGGGATCCCTCCGTTCAGCGGGTTCTGGAGCAAAGACGCGGTCCTTGGCGCAGCGTGGGGAGCCGGACAGTACGCCCTCTTTGCGGTGGGGACACTGACAGCAGGCCTGACCGCATTCTATTCGTTCAGGATGCTCGGTCTTGTGTTCCTGGGCGACAGGAGCAAGCGGCTGGAGCAGGTCGAAGGCCAGGGACACCCTGTCCACGAACCTAGCCCGATAATGTGGGTCCCCTACTCGATCCTCGCTGGGATGACGGTAATCATCGGCCTGACCGCCCTGGTCGGCGAGGTCGTCCCCGCCCTCAATCTGGAGGCGGGACTGCAGTCGGCGGCATCGAGCTATCTCGGCACTTTCTTCCCTGAACAGGC
>DATDGE010000040.1:0-5720 GCA_036522255.1 Nitrososphaerales archaeon
CATGCTGTCTTTTCCTTGCTTGTGCTACTACGCCCTCGGTATAAAAGTATAACCGCAGACAGATGGTGCAGCATCGCTCTCCGCCTTTGATTCAGATAGTTGAACTTAGCCGGGCGGCGGGGATATCATGATGATGTTATCCCCCCTTACGATTAGCGTCCCGAGAGAATTTGACTGTCCGTCTTCCGCGACCTCCTCGGCGTTCTCGAGAGAGAGGTTCATGTGCTGGTCGAAGCCTTGGAGGGTCCCGCGTATCACCTTCCCTCCCTTCAGCTTGATGAGCACGACCTTACCCATGCTGGTCTCGAGCTCTTTGACAGCCATGTCTACGGACAAAGATTTCCCTTATTCCGGCCTCTCGAATTCATTTATTTAAGCAGTAATCCGCCGCGGGTCAGGTTGAAAAAGTGGGTCTTATCTCACCGCGACTCCGCCGAAATGATAGCAAGGATAGAATCCGCCCTTGGACTTGGCTTGAACCTCCAGAAGTCCGCCCAGGCCCAGTGCGCCGAGCCCGAGCCCGGGGTCGTGTTCGTCATCCTCGACGGGTACGAGTTCGTCCAAGCGGGGGAGAATTTCTTCCCCTTCCTCGGGTCTCAGGAGACCCTGACCCGCTTCTCTCAGGCGTTCGTCGACGAGGGGGCGATCAAGTTCCTGCTCAACGGCGCCGACGTCATGCGGCCGGGGATCAGGAAGCTCGATGACTGGGGAGAAGCCGGGAAGATTGTTGTGGTCCGAGAGGAGAAGAAGGGGAGGGCCATCGCCCTGGGACCCGCAAACGTGGCCAGCTCGGAGGCCAAGTCGATGACGAAGGGGAGCTGTATCAAGAACCTCCACCACCTGGGGGACAAGTACTGGAACCTGCACAAAGCCCTCTAGAGGAGTTGCGGGGGCATCAGTTTCACGGCACCCTCCCTTTATATGCTGAGAACGAAATCTCTGATATCTGAACAAAACTCTACAACTCGGTCTAACTAATTCACATCTATCATAGAATTGTGAAGCCGCCCTATGCTTAATAATAGGCCGCGGGTAAAAGGAGTTACAACAATCAAATGTCTGGAGTCATTCAGGAAAGGAAGATGGAGGGGAAGAGCAAGGAGATTCTGCTGAAGGCGCTCGCTCTCCGGACCATCGAGGACATCCCGAAGATCCAGGAAGACGTCACCAACAAGACAATCGTGATATTGAAGGTCACCCCTCTCGCCCAGAAGAGCCTGGAGGAGCTCAAGTCGTCGGTGGAGCAGCTGTACGAATTTGCGACGTCTGTGGGCGGGGACATCGCAAGGCTCGGGGACGAAAGGGTAGTGATCACGCCGCCGGGCGTGAAGATCTGGCGCGGGCTCCAGTAGACAGGGTTCCGAGGATTTGCGGAGCGGGTTTCTTCCGCATTGTTAATATTTCGAGTCTAGTCGCAAATGCGACGGCATGTCGGAGACAAAGGAGATATCTGATTTCCATGAGCTGCGTAAGATCCGCCTGGCAGACGAAGGTTATTTCGTGATAACAGACACGGCACGCCCTGCGTTGGTCCATCGGGTGAACGCGAAATGCATTACGGCTGACAGCTTCAACCTCAAAGTGGTCATCAACGGGCGCAGGCAGGGGAGCTACTTCTGGGTAGACAGCGTCGCGACGGCATCGCACGAATTCAATGCAAAGCGCTGCAAAATATGCAAGCCTGAACTATTCTTAGTTCCGCCATCAACTTTCGACCCCTAGCGGACCGACTCCCCATCATGATGATGCATCCGTGGGGATCCACCGTCAGAGGCTTGTCGCGCTTCTTGCTTGTTCAGTAAACCCTGATTGCTTCCTGGACCGCGGGATGGATGGCAGGTATGCGGTAAATCCTCTGGATGGAGTATGCGAGGTTTTCCGTCTTCCGCTTGTCTCCGTGGTTGACCAGGACGAGCTGGAGCTTGGGTCTCACTTTGCCTACGAACCTTATGATCTGGTTGTAGTCACTGTGGCCGCTGAACCCGTCGACCTTCTGGACCGCGCACTTTACGTCGACTATCTTGATCTTCCCGTTCTGGTCCATGAGGCTCGCTTGGCTCCCGCCGTCTAGGACTCTCCGGCCCATGCTCCCCTGGACCTGATAGGAAACGAACAATATCTTGTTCTTGTCAGAAGGAGCAAGGTTCTCGAAGTAATCGAGCACAGGACCCCCTTCGAGCATGCCCGAAGTCGCCATTATGATGGCCGGCCCCTCACGGTATGCCTCCTCCCTGTCTGTAGGGTGCTCGACCTCCGTGAAATATTCGGAAACGAACGGGTTGACCCCCTCCTCGAGGATTTTTGCCCTCAGCTCCCTCGAAAGGTAGTCAGCGTAGGAAACATGGATGGCTGTCGCCTCCGATATCATCCCTTCGGTGAATACTGGCGCCTCGACGAGGATCTTGTTCCTCATGTACTGGTCTATCACCAACAAGATCTCCTGAGCCCTCCCCACCGCCGGAGTAGGGATCAATACTTTCCCGCCCCCCTTCAAAATTCCATTGATGGCGTTGACGAAGTTCATTTCCACTTCTTCCCGGACGGGCATGATGTCCTCCTTTGCCCCGTAGGTGCTCTCTGTGATCAGGGTCTCGACCCTCGGGTAATTCCAGGTCGCGGAATCGAAGAGCTGTGTCCTGCCGTACTTGTAGTCCCCGGTGTAAACAATGTTGTGGGCTCCCTCGCCGATGTGCAGGTGGACGGTCGCCGAGCCCAGGATGTGGCCGGCGTTGTTGAAGACGAGCTTTATGTCAGGAGAGATGTCAGTGACCATCCCGTAGGGGAGGGTGATCGAGTGCTGGATCATGTCCCTGATGTCCTTCTGGTCGTAGACCAGCCTTCCACCCTCTATCTGTGCTATCTTCACGAAATCATTCTGTAGGAGGGTCATCAGGGGGAGGGTCGGCTCGGTGCAGTAGACCGGCCCGTCATAGCCGAACTTGTACATGGCTGGGAGGAAGCCCATGTGGTCAAGGTGGGCGTGGCTGATCACTATCGCATCGATATCATTGGGGGAGACGTCTGCCCAGTCCAGACGCGGGTAGGCGTCCCAGGTGTTCCTGGAGCCGGGGTGGATGCCGCAGTCAAGGAGGACTTTGCTCTCGGCCGTTTCTACGAGCAAGGACGACCTCCCGACCTCCTGGAATGCGCCAAGCGTCTTGATTGTCACATGTTCCGTGGCGGCGATCCGCGGCCTGAATATGGCCTCCCCCAGTTCCCTGTAGAATTTCTCCCTGATTTCGCTCCCTGCTTTCAGGGCATAGTACACATTCTGAATCGCCGTGGACTTGATGTGCGGGGCCTTCCTCACCTTCACCTTCCACCCCGTCTGCTCCATCGCCGCCCCAAGGTCGAAGCCCGCCTCCTGGGAGAGGACCCTCGGGTTCCCCGCCTCGACCGTAATCTCCCCGAGTGCGTCATCGAAGAAGTAGTTGGAGACTTCGGCCTCGACGGGGAGGGTCTTCTCCAACGTCTGCCTAGCTTCGTTCTCCGGCTTCCTGATCGACTTTTCAGTCCTGGTGACCACCCGCTTCTTCAGGGTGTTCACGATCTCAGAGATCACGTAGCTATTCTTGTGAAGGAAGGCCGGGTTCTTCGTGTAGAGCGCGATCCTTGGCCCTTCGTATTCGATTCTGGTTATCTGAGCTTCCGCTGGGATATTGTTCAGAATAGCGCTCATTAGGCTTACGCCGTTCGTTTTCTGCTCCAAGACTAATTGTTAGTAGTAAATTGGGCCAGGAGTTTGTCCTTCTCCTGTTCGGAAATCTCTCTGAAGCCTTCCCTGTCCAGGATGGCCACGTCGAAGTGGTCTCCGGTTGCAACATTCCTCCGTGTGGCCGCTATGATCGCTTTCGCGGCAAGAGGGTAAACCTTGGACGCCGGCATGCCTTCCTTGAACTCCGATTCCAGGACACCATAGGCCACAGGCGAACCGCTCCCGGTCGCGATGACCGTCTCCTTGTTCATGGACCCGAAGAAGTCCACGTTGAAGATCGAGCCCCCTCCGCCGTCAACGCCCCCAACGAGGACGTCGGCGATAAACGGGTAGAGCCTTGACGAGAACAGCACGTTGGACACGACCTGGGCCGCTGCCTTCACCGGCATGGGGCGGCTCTTTTCGATCCTGTAGAGGTTATTGTAGTACTTCAGAGTGTCGACGACGTTCTGTGCGTCCGCAACACCGCCTGAGATTGTCATTGCCAAGTTACTGTCGATTCTGAGAAGCTTCTTCCCCCTCTTGTGGGCGATGAATCCCCCCGCAGTCACCCGCGTGTCGGTGGCCAGGACAACTCCGTCCGAGCACACGAGTCCCACCGTCGTGGTACCGTGATAGACGGCAGACCCTAGTGTCTTCCGACCCACTGTGTTGAATTCTCTTGACATGTAGTCCACAAACCTCTTCAGAACGGCAAAATCCGCGTGAGCCGGTCGCTTATTTAATCTTGTGGAGAGGAGAACTGGGCTTCGAGGCGGAACTTGCTCGTTGATAATGAACCGGCTCGACCGCGGGTCCACGGGGTGCGCTTAAATCCGCAGGGCAGGCGTCGGCTAACATGGACCAGGGCTACCACCTCATGGAGCTTCCGACGAAGGTCCTCATCGGCCAGGGCGTACTCGCTAAACTCGGAGAGTTTATGGAAGAATCCGCGAGGAGCAGGAAAATAGTCATCGCCGCAGGCTCAAACGTTGCTGCGAAGGTGAAGGACGCCGTTGATTCGGCGCTCAAGAACGAAAGGACTTGGGTGGAGGTCCATGCCGCCGACACGAAGAACGTGGAAAGGGTGGTCCGGGCAGGTGCGGATTCGGGGTGCATAGTGGGTGTAGGCGGAGGGAAGAGCGTCGACGTCGGCAAGCTGGCGGCATTCGAGATGCACCTTCCGTTCTACTCGGTTCCAACAAGCGCATCCCACGACGGCATTGCCAGCCCCTTCGCCTCCTTGAAGGGCCTCGACAGGCCGTACTCGATAATGGCCAAGCCTCCAGTCGGGATACTCGCCGACATCGACGTGATAGCCTCGGCCCCAAGGCGCCTTCTTGCATCGGGTTGCGGGGACCTCGTGTCAAAGTTGACCGCGGTAAAGGACTGGGACCTGGCGCACAGGGTGACCGGGGAATACTACGGCGGCTACGCGGCCAGCCTGGCGCTGATGAGCGCCCACGTGGTCCTCGACCGGTCCAGGAAGATTGGAAAATTCGGTATGGAGAGTGTTAGGGATCTTGTCGAGGCGCTCATCAGCACGGGGGTCGCTGCCGGGATAGCCGGGAGTTCCAGGCCCTGCAGCGGGTCGGAGCACCTGTTCAGCCATTACCTGGACCTGGTCGCGCCTGACTCAGGCCTCCACGGGGAGAAGTGCGGCATTGGGACGATAATGATGTCCAAGCTGCATGGGATTGACTGGAGGCGGGTCCGTTCGGCCCTGAAGAACGTGGGGGCTCCGGTGGAAGCCTCCCAGCTCGGGGTTGACGATACAATGATAGTCGAGTCACTGGTCAGGGCATCTTCCATCCGCCCGGACCGATACACCATCCTTTCTAGGAGGAAGCTGAACAGCCGGAGCGCAAGAATCTTGGCGAAGTCTACGGGCGTGATCTAGGCAGTCTGTGCCGGGGCCGCTTTCTTCGCTCTGGCCTTAGGTGGTCCCGCGGGCTTGGAGGGTTTGACTGCCTTCGGCTCTTCCTTCTTGGGCTGCGCCTTTTCGTTGACAAACCTCTCGATGAAC
>DATDGE010000041.1:0-4955 GCA_036522255.1 Nitrososphaerales archaeon
AATAAGATTTGACCAAAAGCCCTGTATCTTTAACTCACTTTCTACGTAGGTAATGTAGATGAAGGCGAGGAAACCCGGGTTCTTGAACCTGAAGAGGAAATATGAGGTCGACGAGTCTTCTTGGCTCGTCCAGCACGGGCGCCCCATGGCAAAGAAACTATTCCGAGGAGGGCTTCCAATCCTGAAGACGCTGATCATTGGAGGCGTGGTCGTGTTGAGGTTTGGGTTCCAGGAATTAAGACCGATTTTCCACCAGGGGTCGAGAGTGAGCGGAGCCTTCAGATCTGCAGGGCGGGCATTCGCCCATGAGGGCCAGATGCTTGTCTGGTTCTTCCAATGGCGGCGCTTCCCAAAAGCGTGGGAGATCTCCTTCGTCGCCAAGATGAAATCGATGGAAGCGCGTGGAATCCCCTTCCAACAGGTCCTAAAGTCTAACCTTCCCCTGCTGTTCGGAGATGCTCCGTCCGAGGTGTTGCTAAGATGGATGGGGAGAAAGAACAGGACTCAACCAAAGAGATTCGCAAAAGCGGCGGCGAAAATGTTCGGCAAGAGCGCCAAATCCATAATCACTGGATTGGAAAACCTTGCCAACCCAGACAAGATGCTCGAAGTCCACCAAGAGGCCGAACCCCCTTTCCAATCTCTCATCGAGGCAATTCAACGGGCAGATGACATGAAAGCAGAATTGCCTGCCGAATTGCCTGCCGAATAGCCAAGGCTGGGACGTTTAGCACACGGTCAAATTTCTTTAGGGCGTCCCCATATTCTGCCTTTTACAGCCCTTGTTGTCCTGTGCATAGTATCGGAGACCGCAGGGCTTGGAGAGCCATGAGATGGGCTTGGAGGGAATACAGGACTGCCAGGCTCTATGGGGATCAGGATGCCATGACGGAGGAGGCTTTCAGGATCAGGATGCTGCAGGTGAGAGCCGGCATCAATCTGTCAGCATTCCAAGAGCTTGGAATAACATGGCCCATTCGCCTTGAACTCGAAACGATGTCATGAGGGACCAGCCAAAGTCTAGCTAAGTCATGTTTTGAACTCTGCTCTGTACCACTCAATCCCCTTCGAGACGGACTCGTCAGAGGTTGCGAAGCGGAATGATGGAAAGGCTTCAGCGAACTCATTCCCTTCAAGGATGAAAGACGAATAATAGTCGTACTGCATATGCGTCATTTCCCGGGCTTCAGAGGAGAGAACCCCGGTCAAAAAGACTCCCCGACCCCAACTCCCGACCTTTGGCTCGCGGCCGACCGCCCTGAAGGCCAGCTGGATGAATCGAGTCCCCGTCATCGCCTCCGGACCAGAGATGTTCCACGCCCGTCCTTGGCACTGGACATTCTCCCCGAGGAGGACCATGGCGCTTGCTGCATCTTCCACATCGAGAAAGCTCCGGGTCACCTTGGAATCGCCTACCCAGTGTGCCTTCTTGCCAGAAAGGACCGAGTCATAGATGGCCTTCCACAATGGGGTAACCACTCGAATTCCGATGAGTTGTGGGAGCCTGGCGACCACTGTCCTAACGAGATTCGATTGGTGCGCCCTTAGAATATCTCCTTCCATGGCCGTATTTTCCGATTCAGAGTTCAGCAAATGGCTGGCAAAGACGAGGGGAGCACTGATTTCGATGGAAGCCAGCAACACGTTGGACGTGACTTGAGTCCAGACTTCCTTCCTGGAGGAATAGTTCGGTTCGTAGCAATCATAGATCATACCTGCCCCTTTGCACGCCTCGACGACGTTTCCTGCTTTCAGCGCGTCGATGACCACCTTCTGGACCTGGGGAAGTCCGTAGTCTCCAGTCACTCGCTCGAGGAAGACGGCCCTGACCTCCTTCGATTCGGCGGCGAGTCGTTCGGCGAGAACTGACCCTAGCGGACCCTCCGCTCCCAGGACCACATTCAATCCTGGGTCTCTGGTAAACTGGGCCGCTTCTGAAACAGGTTCTTGACGAATCCGTTCTGAAATCGTGGTCCCGCCTCCAGCTACTAGCTCGGCATGCCTTATCAGCTTAGACAAACTTTCTGGACGTGTTCATCTCAAGGCAAACGGAGCCTGAAAGGGATCCTTGACCGTCAGGCTGACAGAACAGGATATAAGACGAACCCAAAACGGTTGAGAGTCGTTGCATCGGTCGTTCAGGCTGAAGGCAACCTTGGTGGCCGCCTTATTCGTTCTGATGTTCGCCGGCTCTTCCGCCTGGGCTTTCACTTTGACGAACCCACCGGCACCAAACACCTCCGTCAACGGCCCCCTCAAGGGTCCTCCGCCCGTAAGCTCATTCACCGGGGGAGTCCTCCTTCAGCAGTACCAGAGCTCAGACCCGGTGGAGCCTCACAGCGACTTCCTGGCCAAGTTCGAATGCGTCGCAGGGACCCAGATAGTTAGCAAGACAATCCCAAGCCAGTTCGGCCAGAGCATTCAGGGCCCCATCTCGAACGATCAGACGCAGGGAATAATCGACGCTATCAAGAGCGTCAGGCCGCCGAAGGCTGTGACTCTCTCGACAACGGTCAGTGGGGCAGCAGATGTGGTAACCACCTGGACTCTTACAGGGATCAAGTTCCATCAGACCGACTACAACGTTTATGTCATTACTCAGGCTGCTCCGGCAATTGAGAGGCTCGTAGGGTACATCCAGAGCTGGGTCCCAGTGGCCCTGATCACAAACTCGACGACCACCCCTTGCCCAACACCCGCCCCGATCGGGATGGTCACCATTGGCGACGGATGGGACCACACCACAGGACCCGCGCCACCGGAAACACCCAGCCGGGGATTCTTCGACATCTTCAACTTGCCTGACGACAGCTGGTTCGGAATCATCCAGTACGGTAGAGTCAACGTGTATTCAGGAGGGACGTTGGCCGGGTCTACCGATGTGAGGCCCGGGGAGACGGTCATGTTCGAGCTCCCGGCCGGAAGCTATGACGTTCAAGGGGACATCGGAATATTCGGGCTTCACTTCACTATCCCCGGAGGGTCCTTTTCATCTGGACCTGCGGACTTCGTCATCCTGTCGGTGACGCTCAGCGTTCAGGAATTCGTCTACGGGATTATCATTGTCTTGATAGTGGTTGTGGTATTAGTCGTAGTGTGGGCGTTGAGACATTTCGTTTTCAAGGGAGGCAAAGGAGCAAAAGGGGTCTCAGGGCCCGTTGACGAAGCAGGCAAAGGCACTGGCCCTCCTCCTGACAACAACGCTCCGGACCGCCGGCCAAATGGCACAGGCGGTGCACCCCATTAGGTCCCTGTGATCGAATTAGAGCGAGTAATGTGGACCGAAACGGGGGGAAGATGGGCATTCAGGGACTTCGCGGGCTGCCGAGTTCGCCTTTGTGACCAAGGTCTTTTAACCTATAAATACTCAAGTTGAAGACCTTGAAAGGTATTCGCCAATGAAAGGAGTCAGGAAGGCCCCCTTCAGGGACGTACCGAATTCACCACCATCGGGGTCTGGCGCCGCTTCAAGTTCGAGTAACTTCATCATGGGAACGATAAACTCTGCCATCGAGCTGGTGAAGAACCCGGCGGGATTCATCACGGCGCACCAGGGTGACCCCGCGACTAGGAATGAAATCATGGTCAAGTATGTTGCCGTGCTCGCGCTAATCCCGCTCTTCGCTACGCTGATCGGAAACCTGTGGTATTACAGCCTGTTCGCTCGTTTCACTCTAGTGGGGTCGTTTGCGGCCTATGCTTTTGTTCAAGCGGTGCTCACCTACGTTCTCGATGTGGCAGCTGTGTATGTAATTGCAATCGTAATTAGGATGCTGGCACCAACTTTCAACTCCACAGTAGATGAAATAAAGAGTCTCAAACTTGCGGCCTACATTTTCACTCCGGCGTTTCTGATCGCGATATTAGACATCATTCCACCCTTGAGGGGCCTCACCTTCCTTGGCGTGCTGTACGGCCTCTACATTCTATACATTGGCCTTCCGATTGTTCTAGCGACTCCAAAGGATAAGGTGGTGACCTACGTAGTGGCCGTGGTCGTAGCGACTTTGGTGGTCTTCGTCGTGATAGGCGTGATCATCAGTCTGATTGCTGTCCTGGCGTTCGCGGCCAGCTTCGGCTTCTTTTAGAAAACCCGAGTCCTGCTTCAGACTCGCAAGTAAACCCTAGCGTATTAACCTTCGTATTAACTTGCATGCCTCCTCATGGAGCCGCTCGCTAGACAGGGCAAAGCCCCTTCGCAGCCTTCCACTTCAGAAGTTAACTCAGATAGACAGACAAAATGGCCCTTCCATATTCCAAGTCCCTTCGACTTATACCTGAAGTTCCATCATACAATGGCGATGAACCCAGTCCTATTCCAAAGCCTGGGGTCGCAGTACAATTTCGTCGCCATCGCAGTCTTCCTTCAAATCGGAATCCTCCTATTTGCTACTGGCCGGCGTCATCTGAAAATGGTCAGCGTCGCAGCGGTTTCATTGATAGGCGCAGTCTCTGCGGAAAGTGCAGCCCTGGCCTTTGCACCCACTTGGGCCTGGTGGTTCATCGCGGCTGGTCTGCTGGGAGGCGCATATCTTGGATACTACCTCCGGCCTGTGGGCGTCGGTCTTGTTTTGGCTTACTTCGGCTATTCGATGTCTGCGAACGTGGTCGGCGTTCCTTTCGTCCAGTATGTTGTAGCTGTGGACCTCTTTGCATTTGGACTCCTTCTCACTGACCTAGCGCCAACCCTCGTTTCTAGCCTATTTGCCTCATCGATTCTCCTGGTCTCAATCCTCTGGTTGGGTGCCTCCGGCCCAGCTGCGCTTGTCCTGGCCATGGCTGGTGGTTCGGCCAGGGTAATGGCAGCATATTTGCCCGCACGACTTGCGATCTGGATGGGCCCCCCTAGCCGGAGCATCGTCGCGAATACCTAGGTCGCCTGACGCCCTCCGACCTGCCAATGATATCCGCAGCCTTTCCGAAGTCCTGAATGTTGTGACCAAAAACTAGATTCT
>DATDGE010000042.1:0-6027 GCA_036522255.1 Nitrososphaerales archaeon
ATCGTTGGATGACTGACTCATGTTGACGTGGTCGTTGGGATGCACCCGCTTCCCAAGCTCCGAAGACGCCAGCTTAGCAATCAGCTCATTGGCATTCATGTTTAGGCCTGTCCCAGACCCCGTCTGGAAGACATCCACAGAGACGAGCTGATCGTGGGTCCCTTTCATCAACTCCTTCGCCTTGAGTTGGATGGCTGCCCCTCTCTCTCGATCAAGCAATCCGAGCTTGGCGTTCGACTTTGCCGCGGAGAATTTTATCGCCCCGACCGCCCAGATGACTTCGCGAGGGAACCTGGTCCCGGTGTTGAGGAAGACCCGCTTCGAGCCTTCTACATACTTCAACGTTGGCTCGCGAAAGGCCTGTGCTCTTAAGGTATTGGCCGAAGAGAGTTGGAAAATCTAGTGTCCGCCGCAGCCGCAGGCTTCCACGTGGACGTTCGGGTTCTCTATCTTGAACCCGGTCCTCTGCAAGCTCTCGACATAATCGATCTTCGAACCTCTGAGCATCTCCGCGTCGGCCTTCCCGGCAAGAATCTTGAGCCCGCCGACTTCCTCTACGACGTCGGATTCGCTGGGCGACTTTTCAAGGCTCAACGCATACCTGAAGCCTCCGCTGCAAGCGCACCCTCCGCCCTGGTACACCTCTACCTTGAGGTAGGAATCTGTTGCTTTCTCTGACTCCAGAACCTCTCCTATCTTTTCCCTGGCAAGAGGCGTGAACATGACCAAAGGTTGCAATTTCTGCATACTTTTTGGATGAGAGATGGTTTTCTATTTAAATCCTTTCTTCGACGGTTGAGAAGGCCGCGCGAAGTAGAACGTTCTTCGTAAATGCTTATGCTGAAGCGCCGACCCTTTTCGCAAGAATCTGATGAAGACGGGGTTGAGGATTGGCCTTGCGGTCGGGGCTGTAGTGCTAGTGGCTGTCGGCTTCTATTACGTAAGTTACGGAGCCGTCTATGATGGCACCTACTTCCTTCAAGGAGGCTTCGGTGGTTGTGGGATTGGCTGCTTCTCCTCTTCCTCTACAGACGCCACAATCACGCTCTCCAATTATCCCATTTGGAACCCGCCGGCCTGGAATCACGTGAACTACACCGCAGGTTTGTGCAATCCAACGCCAAATGCGACATACACGCCGCAAAACTCTCCCCCTTCATGCTTGTATCCTCCGGCAGATTTCTCGGCTGACTATACTCGGAACTATGGAGGGATCATCCTGATTGGACTTGGAGCGACTGCCGCGACTGTAACCATCAAGGCCAAGGAAACGGTTCCTTCCGAGGCTTCATCAACCGCAAGTTAACAAAGCCTCTTCGACATCTCTGTTAGGGCTTCGGCGCATCGTGCTGAGTGTTAAGCGTCGGCTCACGAACTCTCTTTGTTCGGTGCCCACGTCTCCGCAGGCTAGGCAGCGCATAGGTCAACGCGCCAGCGGCTACGATGGAACCAGCGAAGATGACGATTTGTGTTCCGAAGTAAAGGTAAAGCGGTGCGCTCGCTGGAAAGAATTAAGGTAGATTGCGACCTTGAACGCTTCGAGGAACGATTGGATTCCTATCGAGAGGAAAGCACCGATGAGAACCAGAATCAGGTCCCTCGCGTCGCGACTTTCAGCTTCGCGTTCTGAATCAGAGTTATCCACTTGTTGGTTCCCTCGACCTTGATTCCGGCGCGTTCAGCCTGAGTCTGACGGTTTAACCCTTCGTGGGGCCTAACATAATTGCGAAAAATTTGGTAGCCTTTCAGGACCGGAGTGTCGGTCGCCCAACGGCACGCAAGCTGACGTGGCAAGCAGTTTATCCACACCTCACACAATCTGGCACCGGGAATGCTTTGCCAAGAAAGCTAGTCCTGAACATCCTTGCGGTAATCTGTATCGCGCTCGTGTATGTCCTAACCCAATCGTTCGTGTTCTTGTTTCCAAACTACGATCTGGTTACTTTCGCCGTAGGAGCAGGAATCCCTTTCTTGGCTTCGCTCCTTTTGCCCCTTTCAATCGGGAACCGAGTGCTGTTGTACGCCTCATCGGGCTACTTTTGGGCCCTGGTAGACGACGCTCCGGTTTACTTGGATTCGTTGACCACCTGGCCCGAAATCACGCGTTTCCACCCCGCCGGACCTCACATCTTCCTGGAGATTCTCTATCATTTGCTGACCGCAATCTTCCTCTTTCTTGGCCTTAGGGAGGCGGTGAAAGGAAGAGCAACCAACACCATGAAGCTGGCCGTGTCGTCGGCAATGATCGCTCTAGCATTGGTGTTGGCCTATGCCCAGAATCTACCCTTTGACAGCATCCAAGCCATCGTCGAGAATCACTGGTATCAACTCGACATTGTGGAGCATCTCTCATCAGCCATCCTGTACTTCGCTGCACTGAAGGTGGCGATGATGGAATGATGACTCGATTTTGGGGACACAACTTTGAATGCGAGAGAGATGTAGGTTCCCTAGAGCTTTCAAACAACAATTCTGCCCGAAATCAAGCAAACAGGGAACAAATGTTTTTGGCGAAGCGAGGACGGCACTAAGACTCCCTTGGCCGAATATCGTTGGTGTGAGAAGTGCATGATGCGTACCGAGCACGAGGCGGTAGTCGACACCAGGGACTACAACCCCAGAGGGCGGGGGATTTACAAATGCAAGAGGTGTGGGAGAGTCAAATCGATGCGACACCTCCGGCCAAGCTCGGAGATAGGGTACTAAATTTCACAGGTCGCCGGAAATTTAACTGGTTGATGCTAAGACCTAGTTATATACGCGAAGTTTTTTTGCAGATGATAATGGGCGACACCCAGACCGCCGAACAGAAGGCCCAGACTGTTTTCGTTAGGGAAAGCACCGGTCTGGTAAAGAACGTCTCTTTTCTGGACAGCATTGCGCTAAACCTGAGCAACATGTCGATCGGGCCTCTCCTGGCCACGATCGCCGGCTCGTCCGCAGCAACCCTTGTCCTTGTTCCAAAGATCACCGGGCTCAACCTTGTCGCCGCTTCAGTGATCGCGTTCCTGCTTTCGATCCCTCAGGTAGTCGTCTATACCATGATGTCACGCCGTTTTCCGCGGACCGGAGGAGACTACGTATGGGTCTCCAGGACTTTTGGCGGTTTCTTCGGCAGCACCCTGTCCTTCTGGGGCCACACCACCGAGACCCTGGCTTTCCTGGCTCTCGTCGCCGTCCTGACCGATTTCGCAATCGGGGGTGCAGGCCTCACGATGTCGTTCACCTACTACGGCTACGCTGGAACGGGCCCTCTTCCAATCTTCAACTGGTTCAGCCTCTTCGATAACCCAGCAACTCAGTTCGTTGTCGGTGCGGTTCCGTTCTCCGCTGTCATCCTGCTGAACATCTGGAAGCCCAAGGCGGGCTACAGGCTTGTCTCCGTCCTCACCCTGATAGGAGTCGGCACCCTCCTGCTTTCGATGGGTGTTCTTCTCTTCGCCGGTCAAAGCGGAGTCAAGCATTACATCGACGGGACCGCACCCTTCCTTCAGTTCGGAGGTGCCAACTCAACCTATGATGCGCTTGTCAACTCCTACACTCCTTCCGGTGGGCTTTTCGACATAAACCTGACGAACGTGCTCTACATCATGCCAGTCATGTTCGCCTTTGTCTTTCCTTGGCTCAACGCCGCCCCGGCCGTCGCTTCTGAAATCAAGAACCAGAGGGCCCTGAGGTGGAACGTCCCGATTTCCTCTGTCACCGCGTTCGCTCTCCTCACCGCCTCGCTTGCAGTACTGTACGGAGTCGCCGGAATGCCTTTCATCAACGCAGCATTCTCGAGTCACGCCTGGTCGGCCGCAGGCCTGAACTTCTTCACGCTGGCGATGGCTGTTTCAGGCAACGTGTACGTGGCGTGGGCCATCGGCATTGGCTGGATCCTGATGCAGTTCGGAGTCATCGCATACGGCGTGATAATCTTCTCCAGATACCTGCTAGCCCAGTCCTTCGACAGGTTCCTTCCTTCGCGGCTCTCATACGTAAGTCCCAAGCTTGGTTCACCCGTCGTCGCCCACGCAGTGGACCTCGTAGTCGCGGTTTTCCTCATCGGTATGGCCACGTACTTCTCCGGCAGCTTCTTCGCGCTCTTCGGCGCTATCATCGCTTCTATGGTCTATTTCGTATTCATCGGTCTGGCAGCTGCGACCTATGCCTTCCGCAAGGAGCGCGGTTCCGCGAGGGCCATCCTTGGAATCTTCGGGGTCTTGGACGCGGTCGTATTCAGCTTCATAGCGTACCAGTACCTAACGAGTCCAACCTTCAGCATCTTCACGGTCCTGTCTCCATGGCTCAACCAAGCCTACCTCGTCGCGACCCTGGTCACCGGGGCCGCCATCTATCTCACATCTCGCTGGTACCACAAGAAGAAGGGCATGGACATCTCCCTTAACTACAAGGAACTCCCACCAGAGTAAACCTCAGGTCATGATAGAGGATTCGGTCCTCCTCAACGACTGGCACCCCCTCGCCAAATCCTCGGACCTGCAAGAAGCCTCGATTCTCGCCTCCAGGCTCCTCGACGAGGACTTGGTGCTTTGGAGGTATCACGGGGTCGTCAAGGCCTGGCAAGACTTGTGTGTCCACCGTGGCACGAGGCTTTCCCTTGGTCACCTTGAAAACGGCCTCCTTCAGTGCGCCTACCACGGCTGGACCTACAACGAATCTGGCGAGTGCGTCAGGATGCCTGCTCACCCGGAACAGAAGCCTCCTCCAACTGCCAAGGTGAAGACTTACCGTTGCCAAGAGCGCTACGGTCTGATCTGGGCCTGCCTTGGTGAACCATCGCGCGAGGTCCCCACCTTCGAAGAGTGGAATGACCCTGCTTTCAGGAGGGTGCTCTGCGGCCCATACCACTACAGGGCCAGCGGGACGCGGGCGGTGGAGAACTTCCTGGACGTCGCCCATCTTCCCATCCTCCACGCAGGCATCCTGGGAGAGAGTGCCCACGCAGAGATACAGGACTATGAAGTTCAACAGGACGAGGATGGGATCACAGCTCGAAACGTCAGGATCTGGCAGCCGGACCCCGACGGGACCGGGGTCGGCAAGGACGTCACCTATACCTACAGAGTCATGAGGCCCCTGAGCATGTATCTGTCCAAGGACAGCACAGAGGGCCGGTTCTCGATCTACGCGACTGTCAGACCGACGAGCGAATTCGAGTCGACGGCCTGGTTCTGGATTGCCATGAACTACGGCCACGAAATCCCGGAAGAGGAAATCGTCAAACTGCAGAACCAGATAACTGCTCAGGACATCCCAGTCGTGGAATCGCAGAGACCTGAACGTCTCCCCCTGGACCTGCAGGCGGAACTACACCTGCGCTCCGACAGGATCGCCGTCGCTTATCGGAAGTGGCTGGGGGGGCTCGGGCTAACCTTCGGCACAGCCTAGGGAGCCCTGCCGATGAACACGCATCCCTCGCGGAAGACCTTCGAAAGACTACGCGAAGTCAGGTAGGGCGCAGCCAATAGCACGGGGATGCTGAGCAGGATAAAGGCCGGTTGATAGTACCCGAGAAGGGTCGCGAACGACACAGCTCCCGTACCCCCTAGAAAATTGGCAAAGAAAAGGCCGGCGCATGTTGGGCACCCAGTGAACAGACCTACTACTGCGCCCAGCCCTCCCACCCAGCCTCTCCCCAGGCCTTTGGCCCGACTCCCGAAGGCGAACCCGGCCAGCGCGAAGTTCAGGCCGACGAGCAGAGAGGTGGCAACCAGGAGCACGATGGTCAGGGGGATTAGCAAAAGACCAAAGTGATCGGCCAGATAGACGGTGACGACGGGGCTGAACGGCGGCGCGGTGAAGACAGGAGCCACAACGACCGAAGGAAACGTAGCTCCGTATGCTTGAACAAAGTCGACCGCAGGCTGGTAGACGATCATGCTCGTAATCACCGCATAGAATATCCCGTAAACCAGCGATGAAAGTACGAAGTACCTCCGATACTTCTTCTCGGAGAGGACATATGGAATCATCCAGGCTGGCGAAAGCGGCACTACGCCCTTGCTTTTCTCGGCGGCAATC
>DATDGE010000043.1:0-2385 GCA_036522255.1 Nitrososphaerales archaeon
ACAGGGCCCAGATTGGCACTCTGACGGTCAAAACTTCTCCAAAGCGTTCGACATGGTCTTCGTCGACAAGGAAGGCAACAAACAATTCGTATGGCAGAACACGTGGGCACTCACCACCAGGGAGATTGGCGTCATGCTGGCCGTACACAGCGACGACAAGGGGGCGGTGGTCCCTCCAAGATTAGCTGCTGTTCAGGTGGTCTTGGTCCCTATCCTCAACGACGAGAACAAACAGGCTGTCCTGGGCGAAGCGAAGAAACTCATGGACAGGTTAAAGGAGTTCAGGGCGAGGTTCGACGACAGGGATCATCTCACTCCAGGACGCAAATTCAACGAGTGGGAGCTCAAAGGAATCCCGCTGAGGATAGAGTTCGGGCCCAGGGACATGAAGGAACATCAGGCAGTCCTGGTGAGGCGAGACACCGGGGGCAAGAGGACTGTGAAAGTCGACGACCTTGGCGTCGAGGTAGGGAAAGAACTAGATTCCATTCAAGAAAACCTCTTCCGAAACGCCTCGGAGGCATTGTCCAAAAACACCCACGAAGCCGGTTCCCTCCCTGAGCTGAAGAAGATAATGGAGGAGAAAAGAGGAATCGTAAGGATTCACTGGTGCGGGATGGAGGAGTGCGAAACCAAGCTGAAAGAAGAGGCCGGAGGGAAGATACTCAACATCCCGATCGACCAGGAACCTTCGAAGTCCAAATGCATTGTTTGCGGGATGGAAGCCCAATTCATCGTGAACTTCGGGAAGTCCTACTAGCGGGGATAGGGTCCCGGGGTGCCTCTCGAAGCTCCGGGTAGGCTCTTGGTCCTGGGCGCCATAAACTGGGACACCACCGTATTCGTTAGGAAATTCGCAGAGGCCGGGGAGGAAGTCCCCGTCAATTCAGTAGAAGAATCACCCGGCGGGAAGGGAGCAAATGCCGCAGTGGCAGCCGCGAGGATCCTCGGTCCGGACAGTGTTGAAATCATCGGAGCTCTAGGAGACGACGCGACAGGCGTCCTGCTTCGCCGGAGCCTGAGGTCCGAAGGTGTGACAGATACAGGCATCGCCATCCTTCGGCGGACGCCCTCGGGGAGGGCCTACATCGTCGTCGACGAGCTGGGGGGGAAGGTCATCCACACATTCTTCGGGGCAAATGAAAAATTGAAACCAGACCACCTTCAATCGTCGGGCGCGAAGAGTGCACTGTCGTCCGCCCGTACAGTCCTCGTCATGGACGTCCCCATCCCGGTTGCTCTTGCAGCTGCATGGAAAGCAAAGGAGGTGGGGGCTTCGGTGGTCTACAGTCCAGGAGTACGCAGCTCCCTCGGAGTGAAGGCGCTCGAAGAAATTCTTGGGCTGGCAGACGTGCTAGTCATCGACAGGAGTGAACTCTCCAATCTGTCAGGGCCTCGAGACCCCGCCGGTGCGGCCTCGAACTTGCACCTCATGTTCCCCGGGCTGACGGTCGTGGTGACCCTCGGGCCTCTCGGATGCGTTGTCGTATTGCACGGGAACCTGTCGGTCCTCCCAGGCGTCGACCTGGCAGACCTTGGACTGAAGGCGGTCAACAGCACCGGTTCCGGCGACGCGTTCCTTGGGGCCTTCACCAGTTATCGGATGCTCGGGAGACCATACCTTGAGGCTGCCCTGCTGGGGAACCTTGGCGGAGCCCTGAAGGCGACCAGGTCCGAGACAAGGGGGAGTCCGACCAGGGTCGAGCTCGAAAAGACCATGGAGGCCCTTGGCAGGGTCAGACGGCGGCGACGGGGTTCGCCATCGAAAACAGCTTCACCGCGGTATCGTCGACGCTCATAGGTAAGTCGATCTTGGCCAGGGCGATCATGTGCAGGGAGAGCGAAGACGCCGCGATGCCGAAGCAGGCGCTCCTTAGGAAATCCCTTGTTTTCAGGTACCAGGAAATCGTCGCGCCTCCCAAGATATCCCCTGCCCCGGTTGTGTCGATTACCGGAGAACGAGGGACCTGGACCTGATAGATCCTAGAGCCGTCGAGCACAAAACAGCTTTCTGCCCCCTGGGTCACTATTCCCTTCCTCACCCCTATTGATGCTATCTTCTGAAGGGCCTCAGTCGGGTCCGCCTTTCCCGTCAGCATCTCGGCCTCGACTCTGTCCATCTTGACGGCGTCGACCTTGGTCAGGATGCCCTTGTCCTTAGGCGGCGCGTGAGACACTTTACCTTCATGGTCGAAGCTCCGGACGAAGCCCTGTGGGTCCAGGAACGTGAAGTCGCTGCGGGCCGATATCTCGGTCAGGAGAGAAGAGGAAATCTCCCCTGCGAGGGGGCTGACCAAGGAACCATCGTATCTGGTATCGGGAGGGATCTGAGAAGCCGACAGGTCCTCGCACCTGCTTACGAGAGTGAGTGCCCTGTTCCCAGCG
>DATDGE010000044.1:0-2157 GCA_036522255.1 Nitrososphaerales archaeon
CTTCTTTGCTCACACTACAGATAAGGCAGGGGAGTTCAAGATGCCCACAATCCCGATTGAATCATATGCTCACAGATACATCAGCGGTGAAGTCGACTGTCTCTGTGTGTTCGGTGAGAACCTGATAGCACACGATACCGCAGCTCAATTCTTCCTTGTATACGCGGTCACATATGGCTCCGGAATGCAGCCTGCCAGTGCTTGCGTGACGATTATTCCCCGCTATTGTTTGCCCGTCGGCCCTCGGACTTACTGGTGAGGCCTTTCACGCCCGCTGGACCAGGTCGTTCCAACCTTTCGCGACCTGCCATGTCTGCTTGACGAAACCCGCAGTCGGCGGCCTCTCTGGGATTGACTGCAGCTTGAGCTGATAGACCGCCACAGTCTTCCTTCTCTTTGGGTCCCAGATCAGGACGTCTTTCTCAATGAATCCCAAATCAAGGAACTTCCTGAGGAGCTTTGTGTAGAAGTTATGATAACTGTACTTGACGCCGAGCTTCCCTCCCTCCAGCTCCTTGGCGAAGAGTCTTAGCTCGCGCTTCGTTATTGACAGAGTGTTCGTTCCCTTCATCCTCTCGATGATCAATTTCGCTGCCTTGATCGTCTCTTTCCTTTCCCCGAAAAGGAACCCAAGCACGTCACCCCGGCCGAGGGTCTTTTCATTCCAGTACAACTTGATACTCTTTGGCAACCGTCTCCGTTCGCCTAAGTTCCGCGGATAAAATCGTTTGGCGAACAGGCTCGCACGTATGCTCACGTCAAAGTTTGGAGCTGCCTAAAACGGCGGCAAGAAGACCCGAACGATTGCATGTGGCTCCACCTTTCTAGTTCCAATCCGCTTATATACCAACATCGGAGGACGCCCGATTCTCATTGCGCACTTCTAGTCGGGGCGTCGCGCCAGTAATACTGGTTGTAGTTGTTGTTGCTATCATCGCGGTGGCCGGGGCTGCCGTTTATCTTTCTGGAGCTTTGACGCCGTCTTCGAACACAACGCACGGCTCAACGACCTCCACGACACATGCAAGCTCAAGTTCCACTTCGACCTCCTCAGGTTCAAGCTCTTCGACATCTTCAAAGTCAAGCTCTTCGACGTCCACGAGCTCGTCCAGCTCAACAAGCTCACAGAGCACCGCGTCTACCGCATCGACCTACTCCTGCACTTCGACGTACACAACGACATCTGGAACACCGGTAGACAACACTCCTCAGTACATCAACCTGGTGGCAAAGTTCAGCGGGATTACGTTCACAATCTCCGGCACCACAAACGGGACAGCTCAGAACTCAACCCTAAGCTATCATAGTACTACAGTCTCCTCAGGGATTTACGACGTCAACCTCACCATCGCTACTTCTTCAGGATCACAATCAGGTCTGGCGCGCGTGGATTCGAACAATGAGTCGGTCATTTCCGTCACCGCCAATGGCTACACCTTCTACGGGGCTCAGGCGAAATCATTCTTCGACGTCTACATGGGCCTCTTCGGCCTTGAGGTGGCCTTTGGAGGAGAGGTTGGTCTGTTTACTTCCTCTGCCTACTTCCATTCAACTGGTACCGCACAGATGACGTTCGGCACCACGTCCTTCGCCGTCACGACCTGGGTTGCCAACTCGCTACCCTTCTCTATCAACCAATGCGGAGTCACAGATACAATCACGGACTATACTCTTGAAGTCGGGACTCCTCCGGGGACAACGTTGACATTCATCACCCTACTCCACTTCGCGACCTCTTCACCCCAAAACGAGAACGTTACATTCAAACTAGTATCGATGACCGTAGCCTAAACTAAACAGGGCCAACGACTTCTCGCCAAAAACAAGTTCTTTCCTTCGTCCCTGCCTGTCCAAATTTTCCGAGGGCACGATTTGTCTACTCGGGCGTTACACCATCGACTGACCGATCAGGCTCCGGACTAATCGGAAACTAGACCATCCCAAGTCCAGGCCCCTCACCGGCTAGTTCCTCTAGAGGGTCCAAAAGGGTCACCTCCCCAGAAATAGATAGTGTACCTCAGAGGGACATAGACCCACCCCTGGGACCAAAGAAGCACCCCAACGTCGGGGGGGTATTTTTCAAACGCAATCCGTGTCCTTGCAGGGGAACTGAAGCTGCCTTCCGGCCCGGGTTAGGGAACACGGGATATGCATTAG
>DATDGE010000045.1:0-4008 GCA_036522255.1 Nitrososphaerales archaeon
GGAAGGAGTTCAGGGGGAAGCGTGGGGGCCTCGGCGGGCGCAAGGCGGTCCACCGGTCGCCAGGATTCAAGGATTTCGTGGCACTGGAGGGCTCATCGAAGCCAAACCACTCGACGAGCATGCTGAAACCACTTCTCAAGAGGGGCAAGCTGGTGAGGAGTTTCAAGACAATAGAAGAGCTGAGGGCCGGAGTTGTCGGCAGCCTAGGCGAGCTGAAGACAACGACTCCTTCGCTGAACTGGAGGTGACGGTAAATCCCGTCTGGTCTTCTGGTGGTCGACGTCCAAAACGACTTTTGCCCCAGGGGTGCGCTCGCAGTGAAGAAAGGGGACAAGGTGGTCCCGCGCCTCAACAAAGACATTGTAGCGTTCGCCAAGGCAGGCCTGCCCATCTTCTTCACCAGAGACTGGCATCCATCCAATCACATTTCATTCAGGGACCAGGGTGGGATTTGGCCTCCCCACTGCGTCCAGGGCACCATCGGTGCAGATTTTCATCAAGATCTGGTCATCCCCCGCGGGGCAACCATAATCAGTAAGGGAGACAAACCCAGCACAGAAGCCTACTCAGGCTTTCAGGGAACGGACTTGGAAAGCCGTTTGAAGGAGGCCGGGGTCAAGGAAGTCTTCCTCGGAGGGCTCGCTACCGACTATTGCGTCAGGGAGAGCTGTCTTGACGCCCTTCGAGCTGGCTTCAAAGTGAACGTGCTCAGGGACTGCGTCATGGCCGTCAATGTGAAACCAGGCGACGGGGCGAGGGCGCTCAGAGGGATGCGTAGGGCAGGCGCGAAACTCACAACATCACAGGCTGCTATCAAAACGATTCGGTCCACGCACCAGGCAGATTCATCAGTCCACGGGCTAAGAAAAATCAGGGAGGGAGTCCTGTTCGGATCTAGGGCAGTTGTCCGATCAGCTTTGCTGCTCCCTCTTCATTCCAGGCCCTCATGGTCGTCGTTCTTACGTTGCCCATGCTGCCAAGCCAGTAGAGGAATTTCTGAGCCGATTCGTCGTCGGGGAACTCGCTGATGGCCACGAGGTCAAACTTTCCCATGGTGTACCAGAGCCACATCTTTCCGCCCATCCCCTCGGCCGCCTTCTTTGCTCCTTCAGCCCTCTTTGGTGAGTCCTTGATGTTCTTTATTCCTTGGTCCGTCCATTTTACCAGGGAGACATAGTGAGGCATAGACGATCCATACTTTCTAGCGTATATGAGTCTTCGACCTTCGGCAACGACGATTGTGGCCTAGCACGCAGCAATAGAGTCATCATCCTGGTCTTTCGGACCAGTCCTGATCGCCCGTCGTAGCACGCTGCGTGCCAGTCCGTCGATTCCGGTGGGTTTTGCTATTTATCCATTCTTGGCTTGCGTTTTGTTCACACGATTTTATTAACGTCGAAAGAATCAAGGCCTCGTCTTGAGCGAAGAGAGCGAGTTCGCCAGCTGGTGGCTGGCGCTGGCCAGGGACCCCGAGCACTACACCAACACGGAGCAGGGGCAGAAGGAGCTGGCCGACATGATCCGAAAGGAGTCGGAGAGGCTCCTCGAGGAGATTGGAAAATCTGTCAAGAGGACGAAGGAGATCATCTGGCTGTCGAAATTCTGCACGGCCTGCCACTACTTCAAGGCCGAAGGCAGAAGGACGTCTTGCAACAAATGGCAAGTCCGCATCGTCAAGCCGTTCTACGGTCGCACTCAGTGGAAGCATGTCCCATCCAAGATAGGAGCAGAAGAAAAGGAACTCGTGATTGAAGGCATCGATTGGGACGAGAGGTGGAAGGAAGTGTCGGAGAAGATAGTCGAAATGGCGGTAGGGATGGTCAACGGTGGCTACCCCTACTTCTGCTACAAAAGCAAGTAGCCGCTCAAAAAAGATTGATGGGTTTACATCGGACTAGGCGCAGACACTGTCTTCGGCTTCTGCATAGACAGCACCCCGCCGATCACAAGCAGGACTATCCCGAGCCCGATTCCGCCAAGGCCGATGGTCCTGTGGAAGTCCATGAAGTACATCGCGACGCCCGCGACCACTCCAAGTATCCCCAGCACTAGCAGCACGATACCGGGTTTCATATCTGTGGGTCCTCGAAATGAGTATTAATCCCTGTCATGTGATTCTTTCAGAATATGTCGCCGATTCCCTGCCAATTCTTATAACAAGAACCGATTCGAGGCGGCAGACGTGGCCGCGGTGGTGCAGCTTGGTTAGCATAGGAGGCTGTGGACCTCTCGATCGTGGGTTCAAATCCCACCCGCGGCCTCTCATCTAGCGTTCAATTTCTCGAATGGGAGGTCAGTAACCTTCTGCCTGTTGATCAGAAGCGGGTTCCGTCTCGCGAACCAATGACTCGAAATCTTCATCTGCTTTCTGTTGTTCAAGGTCTTCCTCGGGGTGAAAACGTCCTGACTCCCCGAACTTTATGATTGTGACGAAGTATTGCATGGCAGTGTCCCCGAATGTCTTGGTCAATTCTTTGGCAAACTTCTTGGGATTCTCGAAGGTTTGTTGCTTGATACCACTCAGCATGTTGTTAATCTCTCCGCCGAATTCTGCCTCCATGGCCTGTCTGACAAGCGCGACGAAAGTGGGACCGTCAAAGTTCCATCGGGCAACGTGTTCCACGAAGGCCTTCTCGTACTGGTCCAGCCGATTCTCCTCGACTCCTGAAAGCGAACTTCGGGTTCCTAAAGTTTGTGTTTCCCAAATACGGAAGCGAATACACAAAGGATATCGATGAAGGCTCTCAACCAAGCCTGATGGTTGCCTGGTCCTTCGTGGAGCTCGACGAAGTCGATTCTACGCAGGCGATTGCCAAGGGCCTCGCGGCCAAAGGGGCGCCCGAGGGGACGACGGTTGTAGCGAAGTCTCAATCCTCCGGCAAGGGAAGGCTGGGGAGGTCATGGGTTTCCCCAACTGGTGGTCTCTACATGTCGTTCATCCTGAGGCCTGCGGGCATCTCCAGACCTGAGCTGGTCACTCTCGTCACTGCTGTCGCCGTCGTCGATGGCATCAAGCAAGCCACAGGCCTCGAAACAGCAATCAGATGGCCCAACGACATCATGGCCAAAGGAAAGAAGCTGGCAGGCGTGATTGCGGAGGCACAGGCAGACAAGCAGGCGATAACCCAGGTCGTCGTAGGAGTGGGAGTAAACTGCAACGCAAATGTCTCGGACGCGGAGGGGCTTGGGAAGGAGGCGACCAGCCTCGCGGAGGAGCTGGGAAAACACATCGCAACGTCCGAGTTGAAGAATTCGATCCTCGATTCGTTCTCGTACCTCTACGACATGTGGCGAGCCGGCGAAGACTTGATGCCGCTGTGGAAAGGACATGTAGCCACGCTCGGGAAGACTGTTTCGATAAAATTGAAAACCAATGAAACTGCATTTTCATACCAGGCAGTGGGCGTCGACCCGGAAGGGAGCCTCATGGTCACCAAGGAAGGCAAACAAACACTCGTGCGTGCCGAGGACCTCGAGTGGCTGAGAGAGCAAGCATGATTCTTCGTCAATCAGCTACAGGCCGACTCAGACCGGCCTTCCAGAGCCCACTGTTTTTATCAACGGCGACGCGAAGGCGCCCAATTGAGCTCTGACGTCGAAAAGCAGCTCGACGAAATGAACCGGGCCGCCGAGCTTGGGGGCGGCAAGGAGAGAATCGAGGACCAGCACAGGAAAGGCAAGCTCACTGCCCGCGAGCGGATTGGGCTCCTCCTTGACCACGGGACGTTCAACGAGCTCGACAAGTTCGTCACGCACAGATCCAACGACCCCGTGATGGACAGGTCCAGGCCCCTGGGAGATGGGGTCGTTACTGGCTACGGCAAGGTGGACGGGCGCCTGGTCTACGTCTACGCCCACGACTTCACTGTCTTCGGTGGCTCTCTTGGGGAGGCCCTGATGAAAAAGGAGGTCAAGGTCATGGACCTTGCGATGAAGAACGGCGCCCCAATAATTGGGCTCAACGACTCTGGTGGCGCCCGGATCCAGGAGGGGGTCTCCAGCTTGGCA
>DATDGE010000046.1:0-4080 GCA_036522255.1 Nitrososphaerales archaeon
CCATAGCGAGGAAAGGCTACGAACCATGACAATTCCGCCCTCTCTCGATACCTGACTACTAGATTCAGACTCCTCAATCGTGCTCGGTACCTATGCGATTTCTGATAGCGTTCAGCTCGGGTGGAAGTCTCCTCTCATGTAAATCGAGTCGCGACTCAAGAAGAAAATGCCCAGAATCCAGAAGAATCTGAAGAAATAACTCATCCCGGTGACAAGATTGGAAGGAGAAGGCGCCATGACCCCTCTGCAGGGAGATGGCGGAAGTTCGGAAGACGATTCGACGACCTTCATGAGGAGATAGGCGAGTTGAACACCCTTTCACCATCTATCATAATGGACAACGTCGGCCCACTTGCGCCTTCCACGCTTAAGGGAAGGAGACTTGACGTCATCTGCACCTCTTCCTATCGAGATGACGCCCACCGGATGGAAGTGAGCCGGAATGCCCAGAAGATCCTTGACACCTTGTACGTCGAACACACCAGTAAACGCCGCTGCGAGCCCGGCGTCAACAGCGCCTAGAAGGACGAGCAAAGAACCTGCTCCTATGTCGAAGAACCAGTAGGGAGTCGGCCACTCTATCTCTTTCCCTGCTTCGTTCAGCTTGTCCGGTTCATTGTATCTGTCGTGGTACAGCTTCTCGCTAACACAAGCGACAATGGCGACCGGTGCCTCGGAAATCCACTTGTGGAAGCCAGCTGCACCATAACCATCTTCCCCTTGGAGTTTTGCAACTTTCTTCTTGAGCTCCGGATCCGTGACCACCACGTAGGCACTCCCTTGACTAAACCCCGCACTCGGAGCATGTTGGGCCAATTCTAGAATCTTGTTGACAATTTCTGTAGAGACAGGTTCAGCGGTGAAGTGCCTGACCATGCGACGCCTGCGTACTGCCTTCTGTAACTCCACGTTGTTCCGGGCATCCCTGGGTCTGTTATCGCTTGCGGAACGATTGAAGCAGGGCCCCAGCGACCCAACGCACACCTCGAGAATACCCCCCGTTCTAGGCTTTCGAACGCCCGTTCTGCACAATAGGACTATCCAAGGTGCGAACTTACCTCCGACCGAGAAAGATGTCAACCAACGAAATCAAGGCCAAATCCAGGGCCTTGCTCCTATCCATGGCACTCCTCCTCGCGGGGACCGCCTTCCTGGCGCAACCCGCATCGGCAGAATCCTTCAACAATGTCCAAGTCTTCGCTACTTCGGCCTATGCCCATTCCAACGGCTTCCAGTTCGCAGCCTACAACCTCACAGGCAGTCTCATCGCGTCGTATCAGACACCCTACCCGGCGGCAGCCTTCGAACTCCCGTCCGGCGGATACCTGTTCACAGTCAGCTCTACCAGCTTCAACCTCCTGATGAAGTATCCATGCCCCGTCATGGCCGGCGGTGTGGCCCAGGGGGCTGGCAGCGCTTCACCCATGATCAAGTCCAACGGGTCTGCCGCAGTGATGCCCATCGCATGCTATCCTCAATCATCTGAATACGGCTATGCCATCACAAACATCTCGGGTTCGCAAACAATCAACGTCGAAATGAAGAATGTCTCGGCACTCCCAACCACTGATGTCACCGTCAAGGTGGCCTATGTCAACGGGACAGCAGCGGCAGACGCTTCCGTCTACGCTTCGGTTGTCGGAGAATACTACTGGTGGTGGCAGAACTCGGCAATCCGCATGGGTGCACAGACCGACAGCAACGGCGTCGCCCATCTGGTCTTGCCTTCAGCCCCATCCGTAGTCACAGCCTGGAAGTGGGTCCCAATCCTAACTGGAAAGGGCCAGAACACTATCCAGACGACCGTTGGAGGCGAGAAGATCAACGTCACCGTCTACTGGCAGCCCACATACGTCGGACTGTCAGGCTCGGGTCTCCTATTGCCGCCACAGAACAGCATCAGCCTCACACTCCACTACCAGCAACCCGACTACTGGGTGATGCCCATGGGTGTCGACTCAAAGCAAGCCTATGTCAGCGGAGCACCTTCCGCCACTGTGGCAAGCCAACCCAACGGCATGCCTTCATTGGCCGCATCTAATTCAGGTGCCCAAGGCTCCAGCCAATATTATCTGCCATCTCAAATTCCCGCAATCCAACAGGCAGGCGGCGTTTCATCTCCAAGCAGCCAAGCAGGCTTCTTCGCTGTGGACGCAGCAACGGCCGCGTTCGCGCTCTTGGCCATAGTAGTCGTAGGGGCAGCAATTGTGGTAGCGAGACATCGCATAAGCAAGCCGTCCACCCCAACAGGGTAGGCGGCTCTCCCAATTTTGATGCAACTAATCCAGTCGGTCTGACCGCCCTCTACCCATCCAATCAGGGCCTAGCTGAATACTCTCGAGATACCCGGTCTGCATGAGGTTTCCCGCTCTCGACCGTCACTCGTATCCACTCTTTGGCATCGAACGGCACTTTGCGGAATTCAAGGCTTGAAGACTTTCCACCCGAAGTGACAATGGCATATTCAGCCCAGCTGTCTGCAACCAGTTCGTCTCCAGTCTGCGCGTGATTCCACGAAAACCCCACGCTGCCGGGATTGAAGAAGAACGAATCTTTGAACCTCCGCATGTACTGCAGGTGGATATGCCCTCCACAAAGAACGGAGTTTCCATGACCTCCAACCATCCGCGCGAATTCCTCCTCAGGAGTGGTGGGCCAAATCTGTTCGTCAAAAGAAGCTGGGGATCCATGGAAGCAAACCAGGCCATCCTCGCCGAATGGTAGTGTGATTGTGGGCTTGAATTCTCTGATGAAATCCAGGTCTTCTTTCTTCAGCTTTGAATGTGACCAAGCTCTAACTTCCAGTTGAGCACTGGAGACAGGTTCCTTTACAGAATCGGCCGTCCCCGTGATTAGCCAGTAGTCTGCGTTTCCCATCACAGTTGGAACACGCAGCTGTCGCAGGCGCGACACGACCTCTGCTGGCTGAGCCCCTCCTTGAATCGCATCGCCCAGACAGACCATCCCATCAACGGCCTGTTTCTCAATATCCAAGAGAACACTATCGAAAGCGACGCGATTTCCATGGATGTCTGAGAAAACGGCGATTCTCAATTGGAGACCGACCCAGACAGGCCCAGTTCTGATTTAAGTTGTCTAGGCCGATGTTTTGCCGGAATCGAAACATGGCATGCTTAATTACTCGATTTTGCTCATCCGAAACGCTTGGCTCGCACCAAGTCAGTTCAATCTTTCAAAGCCGAGTTCCCGGAATTGGAAGCGCGAATCATCACGGCGATCGGCTCCGTCGGCCCGAGGAACATCGCGCAGATTTCACGCCTGACCGGGGCCCATCAGGAGACGGTCCGGTATCAAATCAAGAAGAGGCTGTCCAGGCTCGGGTTCAAGTTTCACGCAGAGGTCGACCATCGAAAGATCGGCTTAGCCCAACACTGGGCAACGCTACACTTTTCGAGGCCGTACTACAGCTCAGCGACCAAACTGCTGGACGCCATGAACCGAATTGGATACCTGACCTACTACACCAAGGTCCTCCCACAGGGGCGCTTTCTTGCAATATTCAGTCTCCCGGTGGGGACGACGGAAGAATTCCGAGCCCTTCTTTCCCACCTCGTCGATAACAAGATTCTGACCGGGTTCTCTTTGGACGAGACTCTCGTCAGCAGGCACCCGCCGATGAATCCACGGTTCTTCAATTTCCGCTCAGGCAGATGGGAGGTCGAATGGAATATTGTTACAAATCAGGGCCGGAGTCCTCTTCAGGCTGATAGGCAAACATCAGGAGCCCTGCCGGACTATTACGATCTTCTACTGATCAAGGAGCTCCAGAAAGATGCCATGCAGCACACAGTGGACATCGCCCGAAAACAGAAGGTTCACGGGAAGACCCTCGAGTACCACTACCGTTCTCACGTGATGAAGGAAAAGATGGTGCCTTCTTTCTTCGTTAGGTGGACAAGGGACATCGAGAAGAAGCCCGTCCACTCAGTCGACACCACCAGATTGACCTTCAGGAATCTCAGCCAGGGCGAATACACGAGGGTCCAGCGGGCAGTCAGCAAGATCCCGTATCTGTGGGCCGAAGACCTTCTCAAAGACGGCACCTACATCGCCACGTTA
>DATDGE010000047.1:0-19500 GCA_036522255.1 Nitrososphaerales archaeon
AGGAAGAAGGCATTTGAGACGCCGTGCCTCCCCGGACCCCGCTCCATGCTTTGTAAATAGCCGGTCGATGCGAGGAGGTCTGCCGCGTCCATTATCGAAGCCCTGTCTGAGACGGTGAATCCTGCATGGTGGACCCTTGGACCCTTTCCGGTGGTCAAAGCTAAGTCATGACATGTGTGCTTCCGCCTAAGCCCCGCGGCCCAGAGCGCGGGTTTCGGGCCCTCCGTCTCTGTAATCTCCGTGCAACCAAAGCCGAGGCTCTTCATGTACCAATCGACTGCAGAGGCAGCGTTTGGCAGCATCAAGTTGAAGTGGTCGAGCCTCATCACCTTCGCACCCCGATGATACTGGTACCTCTGCAGCATCCATTCTTCCCCCGCCATTTTCGAATAGAATTCGACGGGGAATCCGAATTGGTCTTCAACCAGAAGGGCCCTGCCCTGTCCGCGCTCCTCCCCAGGTTCGAGCCATCTGACAAAGTCGCCTTTACTCCTCACAAGCTTCTCGATTGATTTCAAACTAGCTTCAGAGGCAACCCTGAAGGCTAGGTGCCCGACGCCCGGTGAGCCTGATTCTGTGAGGGTCAGGCAGTGATGGATTCGGTCCTCGAGGCCCCGGAGGTAAATGTGGTTTCGTGATTCCTCCGTGATAACGAACCCCAGTGTCTCGGCATAGAATTTCTTCGCCTCCTTCAGGTCGGTGACAAGGAACTCTATGTGTCCTGCTTTGACGACGTCGAAACCTGGCATCTCATTCGTCCTCCTTCCTGTGAAGCAGCTCCCTCACTCGTTCCTTGTAAGGCTCCTTGTTGTACCAGGAATAGTAGGACGTCGCCATCCTCAGAGGGTCTCCGAAGAAGAACCTCTCGTAAAGGTCCTGCCTCCCGCCGAACGAACTCCCTGCGGCGTCCCAGGCAAGTTTGAAGAGGCGGATTCTCTCCTGGCCATCGGCAAGCTTCGCTTGGTAATATTTGTCAATGACCGGCCTGGCAGGCGAATCAAGGATCCCCTCCGGCGGAATGGCCATCAGACCGCTCGCCCCTATCTGTTTCAGGATCGTTCCAAGATTCGGTGCCACCCTCGGCCAGAGGTTCCTGGCCGAATTGAGCGAAACGTAGTCAGGCGTCATCAGCCCCCACTTGTTGACCTTCGCGTTGGCCTCGCTGGCGGTGAGGAATGACTTCATCATTTCAGCCGTCAGCAGGATTTCGCTTATCCTCTCCTGCACCTGGGGAAACTGGTCGGCTCCTATCGTCTCGGCGACCAGCGTCACAAGCCCTGCGATGAATTCGGCCTTGGCCGCCTCCCTCACCGTGGCCTGCTGGGCCATGAAGACTATCGCGTCGGTGGCCTCGTTCACCCTGTTCGCCTTGTCCGGATCCTCCAAGATGAACACCCTCTCCCATGGAACAAGGACGTCGTCGAAGACAACGACCGCGTCCTGCTCGTCGAACCGGCTGGCCAGGGGATGGTCGAATCTCGAGTCGGACGCGAACGACTCTCTGCAAATGAACTTCAGCCCTTTGGCGCTTACAGGAAGAGCGAACGCGATCGAATAGGGAACGTCGTCCTGCCCTGACCTGACGACGGTCGACGGAAACACCATGATTTCATCGGCGATGGGAAGAGTGGCGAGCATTCTCGCCCCGCGGATGACTACCCCTTCTGGCGTCTTCTCGACCACCCTTGCTGCTATGGACGGGTCTGATTGCTTCGACGGTCCCACTTCCCTGTTTACCTGGGGATTGATCAGGGTGTGAGTAAGAATGAGGTCGTTCTCTCTGATGTACTCGTAGTATCCCTGAATGTTTGACGCGAAGTCTCTCCCGGCCTTCCCGAAGAACTCCTTCCCGGCTGCCATCGCCATGATGGCGCTGTTCAGGTAGTCTCCCGTCCTCCCCATGATGCCTCCAGAAAAGTCTGCCCAGGTCTTCATCATCTTCGTACGTTTGCCTAGGTCCTCCTTCGACCTTGGCTGGAGGAAACTCATCCCGACCCGGTCCCCTGACGTCGGCGATTCGTAGGTCATTGTGTCCAGAAGCTCTGGGCGGACCTGCATGTCACACAGAGCGGCCAATGATTTTGAAATCCCGCTGAACGCGGGGTGCTTCGAAACATCCCCCGTTATCTTCTGGTCCCCGTACCAGATCTCGCGCTTGGTCGAGTCGAGCCTCTTCAGAAACCCTTTCCCGTCGACCGCTCCCATCTACCCTCTCCTACCATCGGACGTCGACAAGAAATCCTCCCCGAGCGAAACCCCGTCTCTACTTTAGTCTTGTCCAGGAGGCTCGGGTCCCTGACACAAGTTATATCGGAATCATCTGAGAGTCTTCATTGTGCTCCCCCCTGGATCGCTGGTCCCAGACTATCGTAGGTACTGTCTCTCCAACGTCCCAAACACGATTTTCTCTGTTTTCGGCCTGGATGACGGAGGGCGCAGCCTTCCCGGGGACGCCCTCGGATCTACCGAGACCTCGGGGACGGAGAATGTTGTGCTCCTCCTGCTTGACGGTCTGGGATACCGCGAGTGGAGAAAACACAAAGAGGATGGATTCATCGGAACGCTATCGAAAAAAGGGCATGTCAGACCAATCAGCACGGTCTTTCCATCAACCACGGCTGCCGCTCTGACGACGATCAGCACAGGCCTCACCCCCCAGGAGCATGGCCTCCCAGAATGGTACGTCTACATGAAAGAGATTGGCGAGGTCATCGTCACGCTCCCGTTTGCGCTTCCAGGGGGACAGGGCAGAGACACCCTGGTGGGGGCAATGGACCCGAGGGCGCTTTTCGACGGGCCAACGATCTTTGACCGCCTCAAAGCCGCCGGGGTGAGAAGCACCTCTCTGACAAACAGGGCCCTCGCCCGTACAGCCTATTCTGAAGTCGCCAGGCACGGCAGCAGGGTCGAGCCCCACATCTCTGCTTCCGACCTTTCCGTGAACCTCAGAAGGCTCGTGGAGGGAGCGAAGGGGAAAAATCTATTTTACGTCTACTGGTCGTTCATCGACACAATTGAGCACAGCTATGGTCCGAACACCGACGTCGCTTCTCTCGAAGCTTCGCTGATTTCGCACGCATTACAGGAGGGATTTCTTTCCAGGCTTGGGCACGAAGCGGCCAAGAGGACGTTGGTCCTCGTCACGGCGGACCACGGCCAAGTGAACGTCGACCCGAAGAAGACGCTTTACCTGAATCGCTTTGGAAAACTCGTGAAGGCTCTCTCCACGAACTCTTCGGGGAAGAAAATTCCACCATGGGGGAGTGCCAGAGACGTTTTCATCAGCGTTGACGAGGCCCATCTTGACGAGACGGAGGCTTACCTTTCGCGCAAGCTGAAAGGGGTCGCCTCGGTCATAAGGACCAAGGACGCGATCAAGCAGGGACTCTTCGGAATCAACGAGCCCACCCGCAAATTCAGGAGGAGGGTTGGGAATCTGATGATTCTGCCCCAGGGGACAAACACAGTCTGGTACAGATACACGAAGGGGGATTCACTCGACCTCAGGGGTCATCATGGTGGCCTGTCACCTGATGAGATGACCATCCCGCTCGCAACGGCCAAGGTGTCGAGTCTACAGTGATTGTTCAGCCAAAGGGCCTCCTCACGAACGGATCCTAGGTACGTACAACGGGGTTGGCGAGAACCCCTATCCCGTCTATTTCCAATTCTAGGATCCCGGGCTTGGAAGGCAGGACAAATTCTGTGGGGTCGAGTGCTCCGACTGTCCCCGGCGCCCATCCGACGCTCCCACACGAGACGATGTCTCCAGGTTCCAAGGTAAGGAATCCCGAGACGTAAGAAGCGATCTTCTCAGGACTGAAGATGTATTCTGACGTCGACCCGTCTTGAACCAACACACCGTTGAATCTTGTCGTCATCCGCAGGTCGGACCACCCAGGATTCTCGTCTGCGGTCACAACCCAAGGTCCCAGGGGACAGAACGTATCGTGATTCTTCGAGCGGAACAACGGTCCTCTAAGAGTCGTCTTCCTGATTTCACCAGTTATCTTGTCCCTGCGGAATGCCTCGTAGGCATCATCTCGAGAATCAGAAGGAGCGGTGACGTCGTTGAGCACCGTGTATCCAAAAATTGATTCCCTCGCTTCTTTGATCGACGCCTTCGATATCTTTCTCCCCACCACGGCGGCAAGCTCCACCTCTGGTCTTATGCCGGCAAGGGGCGCGCGGATTTCCTCACCAGGGCCTATTATCGAGCTGGGCGCTTTCATGTCTATCCTTGGTCGGTCCAGGGAGATGTCGCCTCCGAGCATCCCTCGTGTGTTTACTATCGTCGCCAGGATCTTACCCGGCCTTTGGATCGGCGCGTGGAGAACGACCTGTTTGAGGTCGTAGCCACGACCTCGGACCTCCAAGGTGTCGACGTCTTTGCCTGAAGCCATCATGTCAATCATTGAAGTCCCCCTGGGGAGATCGTAAACCCTCGAATCCCTGATAATCCCTAACCTAATTCTTGTTCCCTCCTTCAGCACGCTGAATGTGCAGAGCCTCATCCTTGACGAAACGGACCGCCCAACCCTTTTTTACCTTTGGCCGTGTCGGGAAAGAGCTGTGCTTGACCATCCCCTGGTCCCTGGCCCCACCTCGGCAGTCGAGAAGGGCCCATGGCATTATGGAGCAGATTACATCTCTGTTTACTTCAAGGGGGACCCCTCCCATCTATCCGGGCTTCTCCCCCCATCCTTTCGCGTTGACGACGGAGCCTGCCTGGCGTATGTCTGCGAAATCATCTCTGTGGCAGACTCGGCTGTCGACTCAGTCTCATCACAGCCCGACAGGACGATTTATCGAGAAGCGGCAGTAGGTGTGAAGTGCAGGTTCGGCGACAGGCAAGGGATTTTCTATCCGGTGATGTGGGTGACCACGGAGTGGTCGTTGCTGAGGGGCATATTGAACGGCTACCAGAAACGACTTGCGGACAACATATCGCTCACGAAATTGCATCCTCTAAACCCGGGGCTCAAGCCGGTGTCACCGGGAACGAGGTTCGGCGGGTTCTGCGTGAAAGGCTCCGAGAGGACGCTGTCGCTCACCGTCACAGTGAAGAAGCCTGGCCTCCAGTCCGACCTCCCGTCGTTTGGGGCGACATTCGGCATGCGACGCTTCCCCCGGACTGACAAGAGCCAGGCCGAAGTGGACGAACCTGTGGAGATACTCAAATCGAACTCCAGGGTTTCCGATGTCTGGCTAGGCGAAGGTTCTTTGGAGACTGTCCTTGACTTGGGTGAAATCGAATCCTCCTCCGGCGCGATATACAGAAGCGGGTTCACCATCTCCGGCTCAATGGCCCTGCGGCCGTAACACCCTTATTATCGGCTGAGTCGCTCCGTGTCCTAAGTTGCAGACGAAGTCCGAAGTCAGGACCTACGGCAATTACATCGGAGGGAAGTGGTTAGAATCAACCGGAGGGACCATCGAAAGCAGAAACCCGGCCACCGGGGACCTCGTCTCAAGGTCGGCGCGTTCCACCCCGGACGACGTCGCCCATGCCGTCGAGGAGGCGCGGAAGGCTTTCGATTCCGGGGCCTGGAGTTCGAAGCGACCGTCCGAGCGAGGAAAGGTTTTGCGCGAAATTTCAGACCTGGTAAGGAAGGAACTGGACGCACTCTCACTGCTCCTCACCCTGGAGAACGGCAAACCACTCGCGGACGCCAAAGGCGAGCTCCTGAACGCGGCAAATGTCTTGGAATACTACGCATCTGCGGCGAGGCACATCGTGGGGAAAGTCCCGAGGTACAGCGAGGCTGACGTTAGCCTCGTCGTCCATGAACCAGTGGGGGTCTGCGGCCTAATCGTTCCTTGGAACTCCCCGATTTCTCTTCTCTCCTGGAAGCTCGGCCCGGCGTTGGCTGCGGGATGCACAGTCGTGATCAAGCCGGCAGGATACACTTCGGGAGTCTCCATGGAGTTCGTCAAACTGGTCACAGCCGTCGAAGGCCTCCCGGCAGGGACATTGAACGCGGTGACTGGTCCGGGAGAAACGGTGGGCTCGGAGCTCGTAAGGAATCCGAGAGTGGACAAGGTCTCGTTCACAGGCTCAACTGAAACTGGGAAAAAGATCATGGAGATGGCTTCTTCCAACCTCAAGAAGGTAAACCTCGAATGCGGAGGCAAGTCCGCAGACATAGTCTTCGACGACGCGAACATGGACGCAGCCGTCCCCGGAGCCGTCTGGTCGATTTTTAGGAGCGCAGGGCAGTCGTGCAACGCCGGGTCAAGACTCCTCGTCCAGGACACGGTCTACGAAGATTTCATTCGAAGCTTCAAGAAGACAGCTGCGGCCATCAAGATTGGCAACGGACTCGACCCGGGGGTGGAGATGGGTCCTCTTGTCTCCGAGTCGCAGCTGAACAGGGTGATGGACTACGTCAGGTCTGGGCAGGCCGATGGGGCTCGACTGACCATGGGAGGGAAGAGGTTGGTCGAAGGGGACTTCGCCAAAGGATATTTTGTGCAGCCCACCGTCTTCGAAGGCGTCGAGAGAAAAATGAGGATCTTCCAGGAGGAGATTTTCGGGCCCGTCCTCTGCGTGCTTCCTTTTGGTGATGATGAGGACGCTATTTCCATCGCCAACGACACCAAGTTTGGACTGGCGGGCGATCTATGGTCTCGAAGTCTTCCGAGAATCATGAAGGTCTCCCAGGGGATACGCACGGGGACGGTCTGGGTGAACAGGCACCTGAACCCGGGGCCAGAAGTCCCGTTCGGAGGCTACAAGCAGAGCGGTTTGGGGAGAGAGACGGGGATGGAGGGCCTGGCGGAGTTTCTCCAGACCAAACACATCAGCCTGCAGTTGACCGATTCCTTGGACCGGGTTCGCCGCTAAGAGAAAACTTCACCCCGCGCTTCCCGAGTTCGGAGAGGAGTTTGGAGACTCCTTTCCCTTTCACAGCTTTTTCCGGAGGGATGACCCCTGTCCCGGTGACCTCTCCCGAGCCGACCATCTGGGTCACGATCGAGGCAGTGTAGCCCGTGGTCTTCCCCATCGAAGTCACCGCGTTCTTCTCGTCGTACCTGTCTATCATGTCGTATACCGCTTCCCCGTTCTTACCCTTGGCAATTACGCGCATCACAGTCATGTCACGGGGATCCCCTTCGCTGAGTTTCTTCCCGAGAACCGCCCAGGATACTTCGAGAGGCGCGACTTCAGTGCCTCCCACATCAAGGCTTTCCTTCGAGAAGAAACCGGATTCCATCAGCAAGCCCATCTTTTCGGCGTGGCCCGGCCACCTCAGTGTCTTTTCGTCTAAGACCCTCATTCCCTTCATGGTATAGACGAGACTCGCCAGCCCATCGGTGCAGAAGGCCTCAAGGCGGCCGATTGGCGGTGGGAAATCGACGGATTCCACCGTGGAGAATGGCCTCACCTTGACCATCTTCCCGTCTCTGATGACTCTAGCATCATCGATGTATTCCCTAAGCAGTCCGACAATCGAAAACACGAGTCTGTACCCGAACGGCGGCTGAGGCTTCTGAGGGAGGCCACCAACGAGGATGTGTCCCTCGTCCCCGCCCCCGATCGATTCAAGAGCGTGCGCGAGGAGAATGCCACCGAGGCCCGGGGCCACGCCGCAGCCTGGCACGAGCAGGCCTCCTGATTTTCTGGCTGCGGCATCCAAAGTCATCTGCTCATCTTCGAACGCGATGTTGACCATCTTGGCTCCAGCCTTGGTAGCTGCGAGGTCGGAGTGATGAACAATCCCGTGCGGCAGTGCGGAGGCTGCCACGTCGAATCTCTTCAGAAAGTTGACGACCCTGGGCCTATCCTTGATGTCGAGCTTCTCGACCATGAGCTTCTTTCCGGGCGCCTTCTTCTTCAGCCTCGATAGTCTTGTTTCGTCAATGTCGGCTACCACCACACTGTCGACAGACTCCGACTTGGCAAGGTCCCAGCCGATCACGGACCCCATGAGGCCTGATCCGAGGACGGCTGCTTTCACGCTCCTCGACGACTTGCGACCGCGTTTAAGCCTTGGAGCTCGGCACTTCTTAAGTAGAGGATTCGTTTCGCCCAGAACCATGGGGCTTAAGGAATCGCTGAACGATTTGGTATCAGCCTACATGACTCCGTCATATGTCCAGGTCTCTGGGGAGGAAACAGTGACCCAGGCTTCAAAGGACATGCAGAAGTCTGGAGCGACCGAGGCGATTGTCGTCCGCGAAAGCGTCCCTCTGGGAATAGTCACAGAGAGAGACATTCTGTACAAGGTGGTGGCCGCGGGGGCCAATCCGTCATCCATGAGGGTCAAGGATATCATGACCTCCCCAGTCGAGACGGTCGAAGAGTCCGCTAAGGTGGGCGAGGCCATAGCAAAGATGTCGAAGCTAGGGGTCCGGAGACTAGGGGTCACAAGAAACGGGAAGCTTGTCGGAATGGTCACCCAGAAGGCAATGGTCGCCGGCGATCTGAGCGGACACGTCGCGCTCCCCGAGCTCGCATCGCCGAGCCGATTTACCTGTCCATACTGCGACGCCGAATTGAAGAACGGCGAAGAGCTCTCCAAACACATCGACCAGGTGCACCTTGGACCTGGGCTGCTTGAGGGCAATAGGTCGAAATGGTAGGCTAGGCCGCCGAATACAGTTCCATCGTCTCGGCGATCCAGTACATCCCCTTCTGAAGGTTCTCCAGCTTGAGATTCTCATTCGGGGCGTGGATGCCACCATCCATGGCCGAGACCCCGATGTCGACCGACGGCATGTTGTACTTTCTCGTGAACAGATACAGCGGGCCAGTCCCGGGAGAGCCCAGCTCAACTATCGGTTTCTTGGAATACACCTTCTCTGCCGCCTTGATCGCCGCCTGTGCGAAAGGATGCTTGTAGGATGTCCGCGCGGCTGGCTCCATGCTCTCCAGCTGCATTTCGACGTCGGTGAACCCGTTCCCGTCTAGATAGGCCCTCATCTTCTTCCAAAGGTCTTCCGGGTCCTGTTCTGGGACGAGTCGGAAATCCATCTTTGCATGAATTTCCTTCGGGAGAACGGTCTTCGAACCGGGCCCTGTGTACCCAGCCCATATCCCTGCTATGTTGGCCGTGGGACGCTGAACCAGAGATTTCTTGGCTTGGTCGTCCCCCATCCCTCCCAGGAACTTGTCTGTGCCGTAGGTCTTTTTGAATTCGGCTCCGTCGAAGGGCATTTCCTGGAGCACAGCGAGCTCGTCTTCCGCGAGGGTTGTCACCCCGTCGTACCAGCCGGGGACGAGGATCCTTTCATTCTCATCCTTGAGGATATTGAGTAGCCTTACCAATCTCCATGGCGCGCTGGGGAGCACGGCAGCGTAACTGCTGTGGGCGTCCTGGGACAGGGATTTGATCACGAACTCGAAATAAATCATCCCCTTGACCCCCAAAGTGACCATCGGTGTGCCCTTCGTGTCGACGGTCCCGTATTCCCATATCATCGCGTCTGCCTTGAACAAATCGCTGTGATTGGAGATATAGTCGCCGAGGTGAACGCTTCCTGTTTCTTCTTCGCCTTCGAAGCAGAACTTGACGCTGCACGGAGGCTCTCCTGATGTCTTCAGATACGATTCTACTATCTTCAGCCTTGACACGAGTTCTCCCTTGTCGTCTGAGACACCCCTTCCGTAGATTACGCCGTCTCGGATCTCGGGCTTGAAGGGAGGCGACTTCCAGAGTTCGAGAGGCTCCTCTGGCTGGACGTCGTAGTGGTTGTAAAACATTATCGTCTTGGTTGACCGGCTCGATTTCAACTCCCCGTAGACTAGGGGAGCTGCTCCTTCCATTCTCAGGACCCTCGTCGTCGCCCCAATCCCACTCAGCATCTTCTCCACCAATGCCGCACATTCCTCAATGCCTTCCTTCCGTGCAGAGACACTCGGCTGCGACGCCAGAGTGATGATGTCTTTGGCGAAAACATTGAGATTGTCGCTAACGTATTTCTCGAACTTGCTGTCCACCATGAAGAAGGCCTACATTGCCCGTCCACCGTCGATAGGAGATAAACGTTAGAACTCAGGTCACGAAGGCCGCGGTTTGTACTTCATCAGGAGCAGCGAGTTCGTCACGACCGAGACTGAGCTGAGTGCCATTGCAGCCCCTGAGAAGAACGGAAGGAACGAATAGACCCCAACTCCGTAGAAAGGAATGAGCAGCCCAGCCGATACCGGGACCAGAATGATGTTGTATCCGAAGGCCCATATCAGGTTCTGCTTGATCTTCCTCATCGTCGCTCGTCCAATTCTCAATGCGTCCACGGCATCCGTGAGTCTGTCCCTTACCAGCACCATCCCACCGGTCTCCTTTGCAACATCAGTCCCGCTGCCGAGGGCGAGGCCAAGGTCAGCCCTGGCGAGGGCAGGGGCATCATTGACACCATCACCCACCATCGCGACGACCCTTCCCTCGGACTGCAGTCTTGCTACCTCTCTTTCTTTGTCGGCAGGCAAGAGCCCTGCCTGATATTGTGAGATCCCAACCTTCTTGGACACCGCCTCAGCCGTCGCCTGGTCGTCCCCCGTCACCATCATCACTGAAAGTCCCATTTCGGACATCTCTCGCACCGCGGCCGCTGCCTCGTTCTTCACTACGTCCCCGACAGCGATTGCGCCGAACTTGCCGTCCAAGGAAACAAATGCGATTGAGTCCCCCTCGTCTTTCAGCCTTGCCACCACAGGGTCTCCTTCCCAGGCGCCGGTCAAGCCGACAAATTCCCTCCTCCCGACCTTGACCTGACGTCCCCCCACAAGTCCGCTCACCCCAAGACCAGGGACGGAAACGAATTCGCTCACGCTTTCGGGCCGCAACCCCTTCAGGACTCCACCTCTCACTATCGCCCTGGCGATGCTGTGTTCGGAGGCCGCTTCGACCGAAGCCGCGGCGCGGAGGATCTCATTCCTGTCCTCGCCTATCACTTCGACCAGAGTCTGTCTGCCTTCGGTCAAGGTGCCTGTTTTGTCAAGAAGAATCGTGTCGACGTGGGCTGCAGCTTCGACCGCCTCGCCTCCCTTGACCAGGATCCCCCTTTTCGCCGCGTTGCCGGTACCCACCAGCAGGGCGGCCGGTGTCGCAATCCCCAGCGCGCACGGGCAGGCGATAATCACGACGGAAACAAAAACGAGCACAGACGTCGCGATGGATACTCCTCCCAGCAACCTCCAACCGATCGCTGCAGTCAGGGCTACTGCGAGGATCAAAGGGACAAAATATTCTGCGACCCTGTCGGCCAATCTCTGGATGGGGGCCCTCCCTGCCTTCGCCTCCTCGACAAGCTTTGTGATTTGGCCCACGACGGTGTCTTGACCTACCGCGGTGCATCTGATCAGAAGTCTACCCTCGGAATTGATTGAACCTCCAATGACCTTGCTCCCGGCCTCTTTTTCTACTGGCGAACTTTCCCCTGTAAGAAGAGATTCATCGGCACTAGATTTCCCGTCGCTCACCACGCCGTCCGTCGGAATACTTTCCCCAGGTCTGACTTCGACAACGTCCCCCTCGGCCAGTTCCTCGACCGGGACTTCCACGATTTTTCCTTCACTTACCAAGTGAGCTACTCTGGGCATCAACTCGACGAGCTTTCTTACCGACTCAGATGCCTGCTCCTTTGTTAGATGCTCAAGCAGCCTCCCCGCGAGAACCAGGGTAACGATGACCGCAGCGGCGTCGAAGTACAGACCCTGGACCCCGAAGACCGCCGGGAAGAGCGCCTCGACTGTGCTGAATCCAAACGCGGCCGAGGTGCCCACGGCCACGAGAACATCCATGTTTGCCGCCCTGGCTCTTAGCGCGTGATACGTCCCACGGTAGAATCTCCACCCCACATAGAACTGGACGGGTATGGCCAGGAGGAGAAGCAGGTAAGCGGCCAACTGCGGGTCGAGGAGCGGCAGGTAGCTGAGCGCGAGGATTGGCAAGGTTAGAACTGCTCCGACGGCGACAATGCGTTTGAGCTTGGCTAGTTCCTTCTGGGGCGCGACGAACTCCAGTCTGCAGGCTTCGCTGCAAAAGTAGAACGCCGTTCCTTTGACGTCGGCCTTGAGCGCCTCCGGGCCTTCGGTAACGTACATCCCACAGACGGGGTCCTTCGCCATTCAGAAGCGAGCTTCAACGCCTGACGTTAAACTTGCTCCCTTACTTCTCCTCAAAGAGCACAAATAGCACAGGCGGGCCGGTTTTGCAAACTTGCGGAAGCCCAAGCCCAAGCTGACCGAGGATTCATCCAAGAAGGCTCTCGTCTATTCGAAATTCTACGGCGGGAAGGTCGAAAACGCACCCAAGGTCCCCATAAGGTCGCTGGACGATTTCGCAATCTGGTATACTCCCGGGGTAGCCGCGGTCTCCAGGGCAATCGAGGCAGACCCCGACCTATCCTTCGACTACACGGGAAGATGGAACACGGTTGCCGTTGTAACGGACGGTAGCAGGGTCCTCGGGCTAGGGAACATCGGTCCCGAAGGCGCCCTGCCAGTGATGGAGGGGAAGGCCCTGATCTACAACTACCTTGGCGGAGTCAACGCCATCCCGCTCCCGGTAAGGGTCGGGAACGAGGAGGAACTGATTTCATTTGTGAAGGCACTCGAGCCCTCGCTGGGCGGGGTCAACCTTGAGGATATTGAGTCCCCCAAGTGCTTCGAGGTCCTCGACCGCCTGCGTGCCGAGATGAAGATCCCCGTGTGGCACGACGACCAGCAGGGGACAGCGGGGGTCACATTGGCAGCGCTCTACAACGCGCTGGAGGTCACCGGCAGGAAACTCAAGGGGTCCCGCATCGTGCTCTTCGGGGCTGGCTCTGCAAACATTGCCGCCGAAAGGCTCCTCGTTGAGGCGGGAGTCGACCCGGGGGACATTATCGTGCTTGACTCGAAAGGGATTCTCCATCCGGAAAGAGAGGACGTGGACCAGTTGATGCTCAGAAACAAATGGAAGTACGAGATCGCCATTCATACAAACGCGGACAGGGTTACCGGAGGGCTCGAGGAAGCTCTAGAGGGTGCCGACGTGCTCGTAGCAGCGGCAGGCCAGGGGCCCAACGTGATCCATCGTGACCAGGTTTCCAGGATGAACAAGAGGGCCATCACTTTCTTCCTCGCAAACCCCGTTCCCGAGATGCTTCCGAACGACGCCCGCAAAGCTGGAGCCGAGGTCGTGGCCACCGGCAGGTCCGACTATCCAAACCAGGTGAACAACAGCCTGCTCTTCCCCGCTATCTTCCGGGGGGCCCTAGACGTACGGGCCAGGACAATCACAGACCAGATGGTGATAGAGGCGGCGAAGGAACTTGCGGCCTTTGCCAAGGAAAAGGGGCTGAGCAAGAACTACATCATACCGACCATGGTCCAATGGGAGGTCTACCCGAGGGTCGCCGCCGCAGTGAGCCAGGCAGCTGTCAGAGAAGGACAGGCAAGGCGGAAGCTCTCCCAAAAACAATCATTCAGGATGGCGATGGAGATGATTGAACACTCGCGAAAGGTCATGAGCAGCCTTAGGAGAAGCAGGATAATTCGTGACCCACCAGAATAGGCGTAAATCGAGTGCCTCCGGACCCCAGGGCGCCACGCCTATCCAGATTCGCCGCGCCCTAAAGGGAGACTCTGGCCCCATTGCCGACCTTGTCGTAAGGACCAAGAGACTCAACAACGAGTTCGACCCGCTCTTCGCCGTCGTCGAAGACGCGAAGTCCAGGGCGGAAAAATACATCGTCTCCACCATAGGGTCGCCTGACAAGCTTCTCTTGGTAGCGGCCGATGATTCGAAGATAGTCGGGGTCCTCAGGGCGGAAATGCGGGAGCGGATGTTCTACGACCCGCATGTGGAAGGCCTCATCACTGACTTCTACATCCTGCCCGAGTATCGGAGGAAGGCGCTCGGAAACCAGATAATAAAACAAGCCTCTGTTGAGCTGAAGAAAATGGGTGCGCAGATCATAGTCGCTGACGTTCCAACGCAAAACGAGATTGCCACCAGGTTCTACGACAAACGCGGATTCAGGTCCCTGAACCAGTTTTTCGGGAAGATATCCTAGTAATCGAGAAGTGTTCCCAGCTTCGTTTCGCCCGCCGTCCCGAGCAACATCCCGCACCTGTAACAAATCATGTTCGAGCCGACCTTTGTTGGGACATGTGTCTGGGTCTTCAGACAATAGCCCTCGTCAGGGACCGCTACGAGTAGCACTTACCGGGCACAGCCATTTTTCATATTTAACCATCGACGAGAGGTGGTGCTGAAGTTCGTCGCGCGTCTAATATTTCTTGCCTACACGTCCTGTCAACACACCGTCCCCGTTGACCTCAATCAGACTCTCGAAGGACCTCGGGTCTTCGATCTTGATGCCCCCCGTTGGTTCCCACTCCTTGAACGATGCATCGTCCGAGACATCGGCTCTTACGTTGTGACTTGAGGTCAGGGCAAAGGTCCTCGACTTTCCCGTGTAGTCCCTCCCATCCACGACGATTTTCAGCGAGTCAGGGTCCTGGCTTTGAAATTCCACCACCCTGGTGTACTTCTTGTACAGCCTGCCTAGCATGTAGCCGAAGACAACCGTCCAGGGAACGAGAAATGCACTGGTGGCAATTACGGCTTCAGAATTGAAGAAGAAACCTGCGAACCCGAATATGACAAGGTTGACGCCGACCACTGCAGCGATGGTCTCTCCCTTTAGAATCGTGCTCTTCATTGGGAACGAATCGAAGTACCGGCCGAAGATCCCGGCGTACAGAAGGGCGATGAAAAATCCGACAAAGGCGAGGTAGGGGACGTCCACCGATACCACCGATGCGAAGCAGTCTTCCACGGTAGTGGCGTTGACACTGGCGACAGGGGCGCAGGTCGACGAGTATGACTGACCGATAACCGTCAGGACATCGGGCTTCAGAGAATACAGAAGTACAGCATTGAATGCTGCCATCCCCCCCAGATATAGAATCCCGCTTAGTGTCCCTGCCTTAATTCCAGCGAAGAACGAACCCAACTCGGGACGTCCTAGGCTTGCAGCGCGGCGAGCACTTCGGATTCGTGTCCATCTACCTTCACCCTCCTGAAGATTTTCTTGATCTTGCCTTTGGGATCAATGACGAAGGTGGAACGCTCTGTCCCCATGTAGGTCCTCCCATAGTTGTTCTTCTCTTTCCAGGTGTCGTAGAGCTTGTGGGCCACCAAGTCCTCGTCGCTGAGGAGCGCGAAATTAAGGGAGTACTTGTTGATGAACTTCGCGTGCGATGCAAGGGAGTCTTTGCTCACCCCTAAGATGACCGCGTCGAGGCCTCCGAACTTTGGGAGATTGTCCCTGAATGCACATGCCTCCCGGGTGCATCCGGGTGTGTCGTCCGCTGGGTAGAAGTAGAGAACGACGCTCTTTCCTTTCATGGAGCTCAATTTCACAGGTTTGCCCGACGACGAGGCCAGCTCGAAGTCTGGTGCACGGTCACCTACGCTAAGTTCCTGGATACCTGGTTTCATGAGGGTTGTCGAAAAGGCCTGGCAAAAAAACTTAATGTTGGACTCGGCGGAGTGGCGCAAGTTTGTCCATAGACGTCCACGTCCACCCATGGACGAGGGACTTCATGAAGAAGAACGGGCCAATCATGAAAGCGTGCGACTTCTTCAGGCTTGACGTCTCGAAGCTTCCCGAGACAACGGACCAGATTCTACTAGAGATGGAGGAAGCAGGGGTCGCCCGGGCCGTCATACTCGGACAGGACACCCACGCAACCAAGAATCAGAGCTTCAAGAACTACACGATTAAGAACGACGAGGTCGCGGGGATCGCATCCAAGTCCGGCGACAGGCTGGTCCCCTTCGCAGGGGTCGACCCGAACGCTGGCAAGGATGCATTACGGGAACTCAAAAGAGCTGTAAGGAAACTCGGCATGCGCGGCCTTAAGATTCACAGCAGCGCCAACTCCGTCTACCTGAACGACAAACGTCTGATGTATCCCATCTACGATTTCTGCCAGGATTCCGGGGTCCCGATTTTATTCCACACCGGAACTACGGGCCTTGGGGACTGCGAGATAAAATACAGCAAACCCGAGCTCCTCGACGAAGTCTGCCAGAGTTTCCCTGCCCTGAAGGTCGTCATGGCTCACTTTGGCTGGCCTTGGCCGGACGTTGCGGTGGCAGTCGCCCTCCGGAATCCCAATGTCTTCATCGACGTTTCTGGATGGAGGCCGAAGTACCTCCCTCAGAACATCTTCCCCTACCTTAACGGACCCCTTCAGGACAGGTTCCTCTTTGGGACCGATTACCCGATGCTGAGACAGAAAGAGTGGCTCATGGACTTCGACGCCAATCTCAAGGGTCGCCTGAAGCCCGGCGTGGCTGCCAAGCTGCTTTCAGGGAACGCGAAGCGTCTACTCGCCGACTAGGGTTGGATTACCTGGATCTTCAAGGACTTCCTTGAATTGTAGCCTTCGTTGTGCTTGTGCCAGAACGAGACCTCTGGCTCTCCATAGCGCCAGCAGAGCATCACGTTCTCCCCATACTTTTCCGCCGGGAAGTCCACAAGCCCGTACTCAAGGTCTTTCACCTGCACTCCCAAGTCCTCCAGTTCCGAGATCTTCCTCGTCATGTCCTCAACAAGGGCGTCAAGCTGACCTGCTTTCTCCGCGACGTCAGCAGGCTTGAAGCCCAGGAGGTTGTACTTCTCGATTTCAGCGTGAAGCTTTGCAATGACTCTCTTGCGCTCGATTAGTTCTTTGACCTTCGGCCTTATGTCAGGGATGAGCTTAGAAGCTTCCTGCGGTGTGAACAAATGCAGCTCCTGGTTTTCGAACGCCGTGCTCTAACTCGCCTCCGACGTGTTGGTTCATTACCATAAGAAACTTCCGACTGGAAATTCCACGACCAAGAATGCTACTTTCGTTGACCCAAAGAATCGAAAATCAGAAGCTCAATGGCTGTGACCGGCGGCGTCGCTGTTAAAGTTAAGAGCGCGCATCATCACACTGGTCTGTCGTGTATACAGGAAGGGGCGACAAGGGCGAAACATCGCTCTACGGAGCGAAACGCGTTCAAAAGGACGACCCGCGCGTCGAAGCCTACGGCACCATCGATGAGCTCAACAGTCTTCTAGGCGTAGCGGTCGCCGGTTCAAAGGACAGGAGGCTGAACGCTTCATTGGTGGAGGTCCAACGCCTCTTGTTTGTAGCGGGCGCCGATGCAGCCAGCGAGCTGAGAAGCGTTTCAACACCGCGGATTTCCCCCGCCGATACCCAGATGCTAGAAAGGATGACCAAGGAACTTCTCTCAGGCCTGCCTCCGCTCAAGAATTTCATCCTCCCAGGGGGGACACCCACCGGGGCCACACTTCAGCTAGCGAGGTCCGTCTGCAGGAGGGCTGAAAGGAGGATCCTTTCCGCGTCGAAATCTACTGAGATGAACCCGGAGCTCCTCCGTTTCTTCAACAGGCTCTCCTCATATCTGTTCAACCTTTCGCGCGAGGCCAACAAGCGGGCCCGACGAAAGGAAACCTTGTGGAGGGCCTAGTCGAGGTTCACGGAGACGTTCTTCACGCGCACGTAGGTAGCGATCGCGTCCATCCCCTGCTCCGAACTGTTGCCGCTCTTCTTGAAGCCGCCGAACGGGGTCTGAGGGAAAGTGATTGGCTCCTCGTTAATTGTAACTATACCTGCTTCCAATTGTCCCGCGACTTTGTGGGCCCTCCCCAAATCCTTTGTCCATACTCCCGCCCAAAGTCCAAAATCAGAGTCGTTCGCCTTTCTTATTGCGTCCTCTTCACCTTCGAAGGTCGTCACCGTTAATACTGGACCGAAAATTTCTTCCCTGGCGATTTTCATTTCCTGTTCGACAGCATCGAGTATCGTGGGCTTGTAGAAATATCCCGAGCGAAGTTCTTCCTCCTCCGGAGCCGACGCTCCCGCTGCCACCCTTGCTCCCTCATCGATTCCTGCCTCAACATATTCGGCGACCCTTTTCTTCTGTGAATCAGCAACAAGGGGCCCCATCGTTGTTTCGGGAGCCATCCCGTTGCCCAGCTTCATCCTGTTGGCTCCCTCCACCAGCATCGACATCAACGCGTCCTTCGCGGAGGATTCGACGAGAAGTCTCGAGCCAGCCCAGCACATTTGTCCGGCGTTGGTGAAGATCCCATTCAGCACCCCCTTCGCCGCCTTCCCAATGTCAGAGTCCTTGAACACCAATTGAGGATTCTTGCCGCCCAGCTCCAGCACGACCTTTGACACGTTGGCCGATGCAAGCTCCATCACCTTCATCCCCGTCTCCACAGAGCCCGTCAGAGCAGTCAACTTCACGTCCGGGTGCTTTGCGAGAGCCCCTCCAACTTCGTCGCCTCCGCCGGTAACGACGTTTACTACGCCGTCCGGGATTCCTGCTTCCTTGCATAGCTCGGCGAACTTCAGGAGAGTCAGAGGAGTGAACGACGCGGGCTTAGCCACAACCGTGTTGCCCGCTGCCAGAGCCGGGGCGATGCTCCTTGCAGCCATGACAAGCGGGTAGTTCCACGGGACTACATGGGCTGTAACTCCCAGAGGTTCCTTTATCGTGTAATCGATCCTGTTGCCAGGGACCGGGATCGTGCTTCCCTGAATTTTGTCTGCCAGCCCGGCGAAGTATTCGAAATGACGGGCGGCCATTGCGACGTCCCCCTTAGCCTGTCCCAGGGGCTTTCCATTATTCTGCGTCTCAAGCTTCGCAAAGTCTGCAAGTCGTTCCCTCAGGCCCTGGGCGACCTTGTTGAGGGCCCTTCCCCGCTTGCTTGGGTCTATCTGCCTCCAGGCTGGGTTTTCGAACGCCATCTTTGCCGCGTCTACCGCTGCCCTCACGTCCTCGGTGTCGCCCTTCGGGGCGTGGGCCAGCACCTGACCTGTCGCCGGATTGAAGACGGGGTAGTTCCTGCGCGAATGTGACTCGACCCAGGAGCCTCCGATGAACATTTGATAGGTCGGAACTGTCTCCGCTTGCATGTCCTTTCTGACTCACGCTCAACCGGGTGATAACTCTTACTTCAGAAGCTCGAACGCGGTGGAGATGCCCTGGCCTACCCCGATGCACATGGTGGCCAAGCCATACCTGGTACCTGTTCGCTTCATCTCGTGGACAAGTGTGGTCGCCAATCTAGCCCCGCTGCACCCGAGAGGGTGGCCGAGGGCAATGGCGCCTCCGTTGGGGTTCAGCTTGGCGACTTCGAACCCGGGCATTTCCTCGACGCATGCCAAGACCTGGGCGGCGAAGGCCTCGTTCAACTCGATTACTCCGAACTCCTGGAGACTCATATGAAGCCGTGAGAGCAGCTTCCGAGTGGAGAAGACGGGGCCGATGCCCATGTAGTTCGGATGCACCCCCGCGGTGGCTGAACCGAGGATCCGGGCTATGGGCTTTAGTCCGAGGCTATCTGCTTTTTCTGCATCCATCAATACAAGCGCGGCCGCGCCATCGTTGATTCCCGAGGAGTTCCCTGCTGTCACCGTACCATTTTTCTTGAAGGCTGGGCTAAGAGAGGCAAGCTTCTGCATCGAAGTGTCTGCCCGGGGCCCCTCGTCCT
>DATDGE010000048.1:0-3303 GCA_036522255.1 Nitrososphaerales archaeon
GGGTCGTAGTGCCTGTCTACGACGCGCTCCTTCTCTGGGATTATCGCGTCATCGGTTATGACTATGTGTTCCGGACAGATTTCCTGGCAGCACTTAGTGATGTTGCAATAGCCCAGGCCCCCGGCCTCTTTCAAGAACTTAGACCTGTTGAGCCCATCCATAGGATGCATGTCCAGGGATGCGGCCTTGACTACCCACCTGGGCCCGATGTAATCTGATTCGTGTTCCCGGATAACATGGCACACGTCTTGACAGAGGAAACATTCGATGCATTTTCTGAACTCCCTCGACCTGTCCACGTCCCCCTGGTAGAACCTCCATTCTTTCCCTGCCGTCGGCTTCGGGCTGAACGCAGGAATCATCGCCGCGACCTTCCAGTTCTCAGTCACGTCGGTCACAAGGTCTCTTAGCCTTGGGAATGCTTTCATTGGTTCCACCGTAATCTCCCCCTCGATTGAGTCGACTCGGGTCTTGCACATCAACCGCGGTTTTCCGTTTATCTCGGCGGAACAGGAGCCGCACCTGGCTGCTTTGCAATTCCACCTCGCCGACAGAGACGGGTCGATGTTCGCCTGTATGTAGTGGATCGCGTTGAGCACGACCATCCCGTCTTCATGAGGGACCTCGAAGGTATCGTATCTCGTGGTCGAGGGGTCTGCCCCAAGACCTCTCTGTATCTTCAGTTTCACTGTGCCACCATTCGCCTGGACCGATCTCATCTGGCTCAATGCGTTTACTCCTTTATCAGGGCCTCCAACTCTGGCGGTGGACTTTCAACTGGCACGTGCTCATGGACCATTTCACCCGCCTTATCAACGGTAATGATGTTTACCAGCCACCTTGAGTCTTTGTCGGGGTAGTCGGACCTGCTATGGGCCCCTCTGCTCTCCTTGCGCTCCAGAGCCGACCTGATTATCGCTTCGCACCCGAGAAGCATTTCCCAGACTTGCAAGGATTCGAGCCATGACTGGTTGTATGCCCGTACCCCTACTGCGCAGACGTTCGCAGCTTCTCTCTTGATTCTTCCGACCTCTTCCAGGCCAGCCCTCAAGTCCTTGTCGTTCCTTACGATGCCAACATGCTCCCACATGCTTTTCGCAATCTCCTCTTTCAGACGAAATGGGTTTGCGCCGGATTGTCTCGAGAAGGGGGACAGGACCCTGTCAATCTCCAATTGGACTTCAGAGACGGCGACGTCTGGCATCTCGATATTCTGAGCGAGTTGGGCAGCGGCCGCTCCCGCCCGTCTCCCAAAAACGAGGATATCAGAAAGCGAGTTCCCGCCTAGCCTGTTCCCTCCGTGAAGTCCGCATGCGACCTCCCCCGCAGCGTACAATCCCTTCACCGTGCTTTCGGCAGTCTCGGGGTCGACGCGGATTCCACCCATCTGGTAGTGGACCGTGGGAGCGACTTCCATCTTTTGCTTCGTAATGTCTACCCCCGCGAACTCCATGAACTGGTCGTACATGCTTGGCAGCTTCTTCTTGATGAATTCCGCCCCCTTGTGAGAGATGTCGAGGTAAACAGCGCCGTTCTTCGTGGCCCGCCCGGCGATAATCTCGGAGTAGATTGCTCTTGCGACGACATCCCTGGCCGATAGCTCCATTCTTTTCTTGTCGTATCTGGACATAAACCGCTCTCCCTGCGCATTCGTCAATATCCCACCTTCACCTCTTACCGCTTCAGTAACAAGCAAGCCCCTGACCCCGGCAGGATAGATCATGCCTGTGGGGTGGAACTGGATCATTTCCATGTCCATCAATTCAGCCCCTGCCCTGTAGGCCATGGCGATGCCGTCTCCGGTACTCTCGTAGGAATTTGAAGTCACTTCGTAGACCTTCCCGCAGCCGCCGGTTGCCAGGATCACAGCCTTGCATCTGAACAGTACTAGTCCACCTCCTTTGATCTCTATTCCGAGGGCGCCCGCCGCACGGCCATTCTTGGGGTCCCTGAACAAGTTCGTGACTGCTACTTCATCCATGAACGGTATCCCCCTCTCGATCACCTGGTCTTGCAAAGTCCTAATCAATTCGAGGCCTGTCCGGTCCCCGATGTGGCAAAGTCTCCTGTAGGTGTGGGCACCGAAGGCACGCTGGCTTATCTTCCCGTCAGCCGTCCTGTCGAAGAGGGCCCCGTATCGCTCCAGCTCGTAGACCCGGTCTATGGCCTCCTTCGCGAATATTTCGGCCATTCGCCAGTTGCTGAGACGCTGGCCTTCAATCATTATGTCAGAAAAATGGACCTTCCACTCGTCCTCCGGGTCCACGTCGCCAAGCGCTGCCGCGATCCCCCCTTCGGCCATCACAGTGTGTGCCTTGCCCAATAGCGACTTGCACACCACCAGAACCTTCGCACCTTTGTCGTGGGATTCGATGGCCGCCCGGAGACCGGCTCCCCCCGCTCCAATTATCAGGACGTCGCAGGTCTTCTCAACGTACGACCTATCGTTTGTCTCGACCCGACTCGATTGGGGTTTGGAAGTCCACAATATTTGAGCCCGGCGGTGAGAACCCTCTGCCCCGCGATTATAAGCCTGACGAGGTCATGACAGATTCCCTCCGAATGGTTGACAAACCTCTCCGAAATGTCCCCGGGAACTAGGTTTTGCAGAATCCGTTTCACAAAGCTTTTAACGCGACCATGAAAGCGGCGAAGTCCACGAGAGGGATAAAGTGCCTCATTACGGCTACAGTTTCGAGGGTTTCGACCCCACGGTACACGTCAGGGCTAGTGGTAGAGAGGTCAACATTTCACCCAAAGCTGCCCGAGAGGTAGCAGTGACCATCAAAGGGATGTCGGTGCCGAAGGCAATCGACTTGCTCGAACTGGTCGAAAGCAAGAAGATGCCCATCGCATTCCGGCGTCACAAGTTGAAGGTCGGCCATAGAAGCGAGCTACAGGGGTTCCCCACGGGATCGTATCCGGTCAAAGTCGCTCGCGCATTTCTTGAGGTCCTCCATAACCTTCAGGGCAACTCAGAATTCAAAGGTCTCGACCCAGAAAGAATTCGCATCATACACGCCGCTGGCTACGCTGGGAGGACACTGAAGGACTATACACCCAGGGCCTTCGGCCGGAGCTCCCCCAACTTCCATCAGCTTGTCCACATAGAAGTCATAGGTAAGGAAGTCTGAGTATGTCCGTCCACCAACGAACCACAGTGAAGTCAATTCTTAACACGAGCCAGACCTATTCTGACTTGGACGAGTTCTTCGAGAAAGAGTTGAGGGACGCGGGCTACGGGGGCCTCGAAGTTCAGAAATCTCCGGTGGGGACGACCCTGAAGGTCTATGTCGCAAGGCC
>DATDGE010000049.1:0-1757 GCA_036522255.1 Nitrososphaerales archaeon
GAAGGAGCTTGCCCAGGTAGTCAGAGTTGAGAAGGTCATCAGGGCCCCAACGGGCAAAGAGGTCGAGGACCTCACCCCCATCGAAGTAATCAACATGCTCAGGGCTGAGAAGGTCGAGCCCCTCCCATCATCCAGAAGGGATAGGTCGGCCGAGAAGCCAACCCCCAAGGCGGCAGAGGAGCCTGAGGAGCCAGTCGTCGCAAAGACTCGCGAGCTATTCTCGAGTATTAACGGAACTCTTGAAGCTGTGCTCCTTGACCAGGGTCTGCAGGAAATCGGGAGATTCCCCATAAGTGAGTTAGTCCAGAAGATGGAGGGGACGAGCGGGGCCCAATACCTGATATTCGACGGCATAGTAACCCAGAGGCTCGTCGAGTCCGCTGCCAAGGTCGGAGTCAAGGGCATAATCGGCCATCGCACCGGCGAGCTGAATCAAGTTCCCGAAGACGTCAGGATTGGCACCTTCCGCGACCTCGGCCTAGAGTAGCCCGGGCCGTTGATAGTCACCGAGTTCAACCCCAAGCACGGCCAGTGTTCCCTTACAATCGAGTCCGCCGAGGACCTTTGGACAATGAGAAGGCTCATTACTCAGGGAGACGTCCTCGTCACCCGAAGTTCCAGAGTAGTCAAAAGGGAGGAGGAGTTCTCCCGGCCTGACAAAGGAGAGAGAGTCAAAGTGACCATCGCCCTATCGGTGGAGGAAGCGCATCTGGACAACAGCCTCGATAGGTTAAAGGTCCGAGGGACCATAATCGAAGCAAGCGACGAGAGCGTCACCAAGGCAGGATCTCATTCGGTCATCCTTTCCCCAGGTCGCTCGTTGACTCTTAGGAAGAAGGTGTGGAGCCCGCTGCAGATACGTTTAGTCCGTCCACCAAGTGACAGCTCAAAGCGGTTCCTTCTCGTCGCCGTCGACAGACGGGAGGCTGGTATCGGGACACTGAGCGGGTCCCACCTGTCCGTTTCTACCACCATCGAGTCGGGCCTCGGAGGCAAGCAGGGCGACGAGCAGAGCTCTCGACCCTACATGTCCAAGGTCGTAGACCTCGTCGCGCAGATCGTAGGGGATGGGGACGAGATAGTGGTCGGAGGGCCCGGGAACTTCAAGAACCTGATTGCCAATCAGACAAGAATGCGGCTCCCTCAACACATGGTGAACGTAGCCGAGGGCCTCGACCTGACCGGGGCCGACGGGGTGCGCGCCATGATCAAGGCCGAGTCGTTCCAGAACCTCGCCAAAGGGTCCCTGGTAATTGAGATTCAGCAGGTTGTCGCCGAGGTGGTCAAACGCATTTCGATGTTAGACCCAAAAGTCGCATATTCACTGTCGAGAGTCAGGGATGCGGCGATCGCTGGCGCAGTGGAAGCTTGCGCGGCCTCAGACAACGTGTTCGCCTCCGGGGTCGATGAAGAGACGTTGGTGCAGGTGCTCAACACGGTCGAGGAGCGGGGCGGCTCTGTCTATCTTGCCGATTCTTCCATGGAGTTCGGCAAGCAAATATCATCCTTCGGGGGGATAGTCGCGCTTCTCAGATACGCCCTCAGAGCTTACTGAGGACCGGGAAGACGAACTCCAAGATCACAGCAAGTGCGACCCCTCCCTTGATCAGGTCTTTCCCCAGGCGCCTCTCAACGTGAGTAAAGTAGAGAAGGAGGCCGAGCATAAGAAGAGAAACGTAAACTATTCTCGTCAAATCCATGACTGTCGTGTCGACGGTTGTGAGTACCACGGTCATGGTGGAGGCGAACTGCTGGGC
>DATDGE010000050.1:0-1587 GCA_036522255.1 Nitrososphaerales archaeon
TTTTCCTATTCGTCACACTCCTGGGCCTAGGCATGGACTACAACATCTTCATACTTACCCGCGTCCGAGAGGAGGCGACAAAAGGAAAGCACCTCAACGACGCCATAGTGGGAGCCATCGAACAGACAGGCGGGATCATCACCGCGGCCGCAATAATCCTGGCCGGCTCGCTGGGCGCTCTGATGCTGTCGAGCGACCTATTGTTGAAGGAACTCGGGTTCTGCTTCGCATTCTCAATCCTGATCGACGCCCTCATCGTTAGGACGTACCTCGTGCCAGCAGTGATGTCGTCCGTCGGGAGATGGAATTGGTACAATCCGATCCCGTATATCAGACGGTCCCAGGCTCTCTACGACAGAGAAAGGCCCCGCTGACAGCGCTTAAAGCGAACCTATAGGAGTCGGGGGTATGCAGACAGACGACATCAGCGATGAAATCTTGGAGGAGGGCTGCTACTACCTCTCCACCCTGGGTCTTACGATGGAGCAAATCTCAGTCCACTTCGAAATCTCCCCCAAGAAGGCCACAAGTCTCGCAAAGTCATACGAGTCTAAGTTGAAGTCCGGCAAGGCAGTGAAGGGGGACATCGACCGAATCTTCTGGGAAGACGTGAAGAAGGAGGCCGAGGGGGACATGAAACTGACGTTCCTTTCGGATAAGGGATTCCACCATGCTTGGAAGTCCGAGCTGGGAAGGCTCGATGGAACCGCGCTAATGTCGATCTACGAGGCAAGCAAGGATTTCCTCAGCGCCGACCCGAATCAGAAGTTCCTCGACTACCCACCCCCCAAGGGATACGACCCGCTGGCAATGGATAGGGAGCTCAGCAAGGCAGTTGGAGTGATCGGCGAACTTCTTGCAGAGAAGTGGAAATCGGATGGAGGCTCCGGCCAGAAGAATGCCGCCAAGACTTAAAGAGGGCAAGAAGGCAAGGAATTCCGAAAAAAGTTGCCTCTGGACTCGGTCGACAAGGAAAGACTGACCGGGGTACTTCGAGGATTCCAAGGAAGGAAAATTCTGGTCGTAGGCGACCTGCTGGTAAGCAGGTTCGTCGAGGTGGCTGCGCGTAAGTTAGCGAGGGAAGCTCCTGTACCAGCCGGGGACTACGTTGGCGAGACCTTCCTTCCTGGCGGTGCCGCAAACCTGTCCAGGGAGCTAGTCTCACTCGGGGCATCCGTAAGTCTCGTAGGACTTGTAGGTTCCGACGAATATGGCACCTGGCTGAAGTCAGAGTTCTCCAAGTACGGAGTCTCTTATGACGGAGTAGTGACCGATTCCGGCCGACCCACATCCCTCAGGACGTGGATAATGGTCAACAGATTTCACACGCTCAGAATAGACAGGGAAGACAGGAGGGATGTCCCTCTCGCGATGGCGAAGAAGCTCCTCTCAGAGGCTGAGCCTCATATTCGGGACGTTGACTGCGTGATTCTATCTGACTACGATCGTGGAGCGATATCGAGCTATCTCATCGGGGGGATCGTAGCCGCCGCCCATTCTTCGGGGAAGATAGTTGTAGCGCAGCCAAAGATGCATCACTACCTGGACTTTTCCGGGGTGACCTACGTGAAGTCGAACCTCGAGGAG
>DATDGE010000051.1:0-3181 GCA_036522255.1 Nitrososphaerales archaeon
TCGCGATCCTGAAGGGCAGGAACCAGAGCCCTCCCCTCGAATTTCCGCTGAACCCACGGACCTCGTGGCTCCTCGGCCTCTATGTCGCCGAGGGCTGGACGACCAAGAACCACGACGTCTTCTTCTCACTCGGCAAAGACGAACGCTCGATTGCCAGGCGCATCGCGTCGACCGTCCGCTCCCTCGGCTATTCCCCCCAGGTCACGGAAAGGGAGACTACCCTCGTGGTGAGGTTCTCTTCGAGCATCCTCGCCAGGGCTCTAAGAGAGTGGTGCGGCCACCTCGCCGAGAACAAGAAGGTCGCAGACTTCGTGCTATACCACCGCAATGAAAGGATCCTGACGTCCTTCCTCCGAGGATATCTCAAAGGAGACGGCAACGTCACCAGGGACCCGAGGGGCCCTGTCTTCGACCGAGCCAGCACTACGTCCAGGACTCTCGCACAGCAGGTCCAGCTCGCCTACGCCAGGCTCGGCTTCTTCGCAAGGATCAGGAAGGAGAGACGGGGGGGAACATCGACCATCCAAGGCAGGACCGTCAAGACAAGGGATGCCTACTCGATGTGGCTCCTCACCTCAAAGCGAAAGGTAGCCGACTTCAGGGTCACCAAGGACTTCATCGTGGTCCCGATCAGGAAGATCTCCAAGGTCCCCTACTCAGGCCACGTCAAGAACCTCGAGACCACCGACAACACCTATCTTGTCTCCAACGCCGTTGTCCACAACTGCTCCGTCGAGGTCGGGGCCGCCGCCGGCTCAAGGTTCGACTTCGAAAGGTTCGGGACCCTCGAGGCCTTCGGCTCCCTCCGCGCCTGCGACCTTATCATCGTGATGGGGACGGTGACCCGGAAGCTCGCCCCGCGCCTGAAGCTGATCTACGACCAGATGGCCGAGCCCAAGTGGGTGATCGCCATGGGCGCCTGCGCAATCACAGGAGGTCTCTACTTCGACTCGTACAACGTACTCAGAGGGATCGACGACATAATCCCCGTCGACGTCTACGTCCCGGGCTGCCCCCCAAGGGCCGAGGCCCTTTTGCAGGGTATAGTGCTCCTCCAGGAAAAGATACGCCGCATGCCGACCCTAAGCGGCAGGTGACCTTGGGCATGAGCCAGGCCACGGCTGCCCCTCCTGCCCCGCCCCCCCGACCAGCCGCAGCTCCCCCTCCGCCAAAGCCGGAGCCAGTCCGCGCGAAGAACCTGGCTTCGCAGGTCACGGCTCAGTTCCCCGACGTGAAAGTCGAGTGGATGAAAGAAAGGCGCCTCAAGCTCACCACCACGCCGGACAAGATCAAGGAAGTCGGTCTTTTCATCCGCGATTCCCTGGGCTTCGACCACATAAGCACCGTGAGCGGAGTCGACTGGATCGCAAAGAACGAGCTCGAGAACATCTATTTCGTCGCCTCCACCAGGATAGGCCTGGAGGACTTCGTCCTCGCCCTCTCCGAGCGCTGTCCGCGCACGAACCCCGTCCTCCCCACCCTGATCGACGTCTGGAGGGGGGCGGAGTTCCACGAGCGCGAGACCCACGAGATGTTCGGGATCGACTTCCAGGGGCACCCCAACCAGAACCACATCCTCCTCCCCGAGGACTGGAACGACATCCCCCCGCTCCGCAAGGACTACATTTCACCGGGGAGATGAAAGCGTGACACAGGAATCAGAATACTCCCCCGACGCCGACAGGATAATGGAAGTCTCACTCGGCCCACAGCATCCCGGAGCAGGTCACTTCCGCATCAAGCTCTGGCTCGACGGGGACTACCTCGTCCGCTCAGAGCCCGACGCCGGGTACGTCCACAGAGGCGAGGAGAAGATGGGAGAGTACAGGAACTACATCCAGAACGTCCCGCACCTTGAGCGCCCCGTCATCCTAGACTCTTCGAACATCCTCCTCCCCTATGCATTGGGCGTAGACGAGCTGATGAACAACGTGATCCCGCCGAGGGCACAATACCTGAGGATGATAATGTGCGAAGCCAACCGCATCATCTCACACATGTACTTCATCGGGATCATGGGTATCTTCACCGGCCACTCGACCATGATCGAGTGGGGGATGGGGGACAGGGACTTCTGGATCGACTTCGCCGAAAGGATCGGGGGCGCCAGGGTCACCTTCGCCTACATCATCCCCGGCGGAGTGAGGAACGACATCCCCCCATACGCCATAGAAAAGGGCCTGCAGACCTGCGACTGGTTCGAAAAAAGAATGGACGAGTACGAAAAGATATTCCTGAAGAACCCCATGATCCTGCAGAGGACCCAGGGGATCGGGCCCCTCTCCACCCAGGACGCCATCGCCCTGGGGACCACCGGGACCGTCCTCCGGGCTTCCGGGGTGCACCAGGACCTGAGGAAGGACGAGCCCTACTGCAACTACCCCGACGTAGACTTCGAAGTCCCGGTCCTGAAAGAGGGCGACTCCTGGGCGAGGGTGTACGTCGCGCTCCTCGAGATGCGCGAGTCGGTGAAGATAATCCGCCAGTGCCTGAAGAACCTGCCCCAGGGCTCAGTCCGCCTGAAGCTGGGCCCCCAGCCGCGGGTCCCCGCAGGGGAGGTCTACTCCCGGACCGAGGCCGCCCGAGGGGAGATGTCGTACCACATAATCAGCGACGGGTCGCCGCGGCCATACAGGCTGAAGATCGGGACGCCGTCTTTCAAGAACCTCGCGGCGATGCCGCACCTTCTACGGACTGTACACGTCGCAGACATACCTATCATCTACTGGAGTTTGAATTATTGGCCTGTAGAAGCGGATCGTTAGAGCTTAATCCAAGCTCAGAACCATTAGAGAGAGCTGTTTTAGACTTATTTCGAAAAACAAGGCCTAGTTGAGAGGGACCTTCCAAGGTTCTGGCATAATCTATCGACTTGCTCGCAAGTTCGATGAATTCAGTTTTGTCTATTCTGAATCTCGCGTTCAGACTCTCCCACGCTCTTTGGGATTCGAGATTCTCCGAAGTTTCAGAACGATATTGCATTTTTTGAACTAGTTGATTTTTCGCGACCTTTTCTTGATGCTTGATAGGCAATATCCGTAGAAAGGCTTGGACATCATGGAATCTCCACAAGACAACATGGCCTAACCTGCTGTAACCTTCGACGCCTTGCCGGTGGGCCTTTTGGATGACCCAACCTAGTTTGGAATGAAAACCTAAGATCTCAATGGCTCGCCTGACG
>DATDGE010000052.1:0-1891 GCA_036522255.1 Nitrososphaerales archaeon
TCAGAAGGAACCAGGAGGGAAGAAGACTGCAGCCACATATGTGATGACCGAATATGGCGGGAAGATGCATGAAATCGTGAAGGATTACAACTATCTCGGGCCGCTTTTTGGTGACCTCAGTCGAGAAAGGCGTCGGCGCCAGTGACGCTCGGCCAAGCAAGGCTCCGTCGCATTCGCACTTCGGGCTCTGGCAAGTTGGGTTCTCATCCCGAGTCGAAGGGGTGATGATACCCGAGAATGAACTTAGACGAGCCCCAGACATTCAGGGCAAAAGTACGTGTTGTTCCGGAGATATGCCATCTCGACCTGATGGATCGAACAACGCATGAAGGTCATTTCAGGGGCTAAAGGTATCTGAATGACCTGCAGACTCTGTTTGGAATTCGAGTGGCGGACGTAATGCCCCCGATTCTTACCGTTGGATGTTTCCATGCCTTGCTATGCAACAAACTGTCTAGCAATATTATCATTATGGAGTATTGCTCTATTTCTCGATCTGATTCTTTACTAATTGGTCCCTCGGCTTATCTTGGATGACGGAGAATCCAATAGCGCCCCTTTATTTAGCCCCCCGCCAGCGCCTTTCTATCGGATGGAATAACGGTAGGATGTGTGAAAGAAAATGAGTTTCGGAAGAAGTGGAGGGTATGGCAATAGAGGAGGAGGAGGTTTCGGAAGAGGTTCCGGTTCCTTCAACAAGCCAGTCGAGGTGGGCAAGGAATACAACGTTACCATCTCTGACACGAGCAGGCGAGGAGAAGGCATTGCCAAGATCGACGGATTTGTGATCTTCGTACCTGGCACCAAGCTAGGACAGAGTCTTAGGATCAAGGTCACACAAGTCTCAGAACGGTTCGCATCTGGACAGGTAATACAGAGCACAGAAGCGGCCGGGTCGTCGACCCCTGAATCATCGGCAAAGCCTACGAATTAGGCGGGCGCAAGGCATGCAACAGTTTTGGTTGGTTCTCTAGAATCAGCCAATTCCAACATATACGAATTTTGTTGTTCGGAGTTCTCTTTATCCAAAGCACTTCGCTGCGCGCGCTTTTGGCTCCCCGGTATGGTTTCCCGAGAGTCTCAGTTAGAGGGCTAGTCTGAGGAAGTCCGAGAAAGCGAAGGCGGGTATAGCCAGGTATACGAACTCATGCCTAAGGAATCCACGACCGATGCCTTCCCTAAGGTAGTCAAGTGAAAGGTCGAAGGCGAGGCAGGCGACCCCCAGCATGAAGGTCCCCTGCAGTCCTGTCAATAGAAGGTTCCATTCCACCTGCACGTATCCTGCCAAGACCAAAAACGCGACGGAGGTGTAGGCCGCTGGGAGAAATATCAGGAGAAAGGTCCTGTGATGCAGTCTGTATCTACCAATGTAAAATGGCTTTGCGACCCCCTTTCGAAACATCAGGTTCCCGAACTTGTTCACCAAAGTAGCGATGATAAACATCGCCAGGAATCCGACTGCGATTCCCGTGCTAAGATTCACTCCGTGAAGGTCGAAACTCGTACTCTCTCCTCTGATTTTCCCACCCTTCCCCTCCCAACCCTGCCATAAAAACAAAGAAGATTTTGGCTCCATTCGTTCGAGCTTGAACCCCGGTGAATTCGGCCCCTATGCGCTGCTATAGACTCAGCTGGCTTTCTTGCCGGCGAGTTCCGCAAGTTTTTCTCTGAGTATCCTGCTTACCAAGGCCCCATCTGCCTTGCCCCGGAGTTCCTTCATCGCCTCTCCCATCAGGAGCGAGAAAGCGGCATCCCCCTTCTCCTCGATTACATGCCGATTTTTCTGAAGGACGCTTTCCACCACTCCTCTGACCTGGGATTCCCCTGCAAGCTGAACTCCGAGGGCGCTGATCGCCTCGGAAACTGAGATACCCCGCAAACTTGCGGCCTT
>DATDGE010000053.1:0-2299 GCA_036522255.1 Nitrososphaerales archaeon
CTTCTTTACAGGATCAATTGGCCAGCTACTGGACCGAGAAGCCAAGAAGATCTGAAAGCCTGGCAACAGCAGCACGCCCATATGGGGTTACAGTTCGTTGTCAGGGGTGCCACCGAGGCCGAACAACAAGAACTTCTGACCAAGATGGTGCAATTGCCTTTCATCTGGAGCACAGGTGTCGGCGAAGGAACTTTCTATTCGGAGTTCGTTGTACCTCTCGAGTATTACTCAGAGACGTTCCAGTACCTCGCTCAGGCACTTCTCGACTCGAGGGGAAGAACTGAGTACTTCATAGGTGACCAGATTAACGCCCTCTCGTTCACGGTCCCGCCGCGTCTCTACGACAAGGAAACAGAAGCCTGGACGAACAATGCGGAAGAAGCCCTCAGCAGGTTCAAGAATCTGGTCTTGACACTCAGAAGCGGCGGTTAGTTTTGTGCCCACTGATTCACAGACGAGGGATTCCCTGATACGGGTGTTTCGACCGGTACTAACCCCTAGAGATGAGATTTGTCCTAGAATCTGATGGTATATTTCCATGTGAATTCTCACATTTAGGATGGGGTTGCCGGCCTAAGACCCCAGGCTGAGCGTGGCCTACCTTGTTTGTGTCCGGGAATGAAAAGAAAGATCAACTCCAATTAGATTTGGCATGAACAAGAAGATGATTCCTATGGCACGGCAGCAAAGAATTTCGCGGTTGCTACCGTCAGGTCCAATCTTTATCTTGCGAATCTTCTAAGTTTCGTGCGGAATTGATAAATAGAATACTAGTCCATATTCCATAGATAAATGACTGGAATATCAATGGAATCTTAGCAATTGCTAGAGCGTCTTTCCAGGGGGCGTGGCAATCGAGAGCGCAATCGTATCTAGTAGTTGCGGCTACGATTGAAGAAGCCGGAACAAGGCTCAGAGCAGCACTGGCTGTTGGACCCGAAGTAAGGACGGTCAGAGTGCTCCTCGATCCGCAAAGCGAACAATTCGCGCCTTGGTTGGAGGCAGCGAGGGCCGCATCCAGAGAAATCAGAGGGCAGATGGTTCAGAGGCTCTTTGGGAGATTGTTTACCCAGGCAGGGTATGAGGTAGAGTTGGGACGAGAACTCGACATTTTCGCCAAGGGCCAGCTTAGGTCGGTGTTCGTTGAAGTGAAATCGTCGTTGGACGGTGGAATCATCGGTTCGCACAAAGGAATCGCCCAGCTCGAAGGTTACTTGACTGTCAGTCAGAGGAGAAGAGCCCAGAGATGGCTGGGCATAATGGGAATCAATAATCCCATAACCCTGTCTGCTCGGCTGAGGGCTTACATGAAAGGCGGAAATGTCGGCCTCATTGAAGTGAGATGGGTGGCACCGGAGAATACATTGTCGCCGTACTTGTGGTCAGTACGTGAGCGCGACGCCATGGGATAATTCGAAGAACTTGGCTGTATCGTCCATGGTGTCAGGGTTGTCGAAATCGATTGCAGTCGCTTTTCCTTCGTCTGGTGTTTGTTCGGGAGGGAAGAATCGGTCGTCTATTTTGTCAACGTATGATTTGGCGTCCCGTGGGGCAAGGCCTTTTCTGACCTTCTCTGCTCTGGCTCTGATTGCGGAAGCTAGCCTCCTCGTTTGATCTTCGGTTAAAGAGAGGGTCTCCGAGTCACTCTTTGCCAGCTCGACTCCCTCTTCTTCCGCGATGTGTCGAATCCAGCCCCAATACAAGTACGAGAAAGAACGTCGACTGCCATTCTTTGCTTCAGCATAAATGCCCAAGGCGACTCTCCGTGCAGTCAGATTATGTGGCGGTCGCTTATAACGCCCCTTGGGGCAATCTGTTGAGAGCTTTCACTATTTGTTTCAGCATTCCTTCGTAACCGGACGACTGAAGTAGGTTCCCAACAACAAGGATGTCAGCCCCAGCTTTTCCGGCCCTTGCCGCAGACGCGGCTGTGGTGATTCCACCACCTACAATTAGGATTCCGTCGTAGACCTTCCTGACCATGCTTATTGTTTCCTGCGGGACGGGTTCTCCTGCTCCACTGCCAGCCTCCAAATAGAGGGTCCTCATCCCCAGGTACCTCGCCGCCAGAGAATAGATCACCGCTAGGTTTGGTTTTGAGGGAGGGAAGCCATTGACTTGGCCAATGAAACTGGTTGCGCTGCCGTTTCCAAATACCAGGTACGCCATCGGTATGCTCTCAATCCCGCTCCTATGGACCTCGACTGCTCCGAGAGCTTGGGCTCCAATGATGAAGTAGGGGTTGGTCGAGTTGAGGAGACTGCTAAAGAGTATGGCGTCCGCGTACCGAGACACCCCT
>DATDGE010000054.1:0-10431 GCA_036522255.1 Nitrososphaerales archaeon
CGGTCTCTATGGTAGGGGAGGGTTCAACGGAGAATGTCCGATGAACATTCACAATGGATTTAACGGCCGCCAAGTCCAAACCCTACGAGGCACCGGGTTGTCACAGGGAACGAGAAGATTGGCCGCAATCATGTTCACCGACATGGTTGGGTATACCACCCTGGGGCAGAGGAACGAATTGCTTTCGCTGGCACTAGTGGAAGAACAGAGAAAGCTGATGAGACCAATAATAACCCGTCACAATGGGAGAGAGGTGAAAACCATGGGAGACGCGTTCATGGTCGAGTTTCCGAGCGCCCTAGATGCAGTCAGATGCGCCTACGACATCCAGAGAGCCGCCCGGGAGCTGAACTTCTCCTTACCCGAGGACCGACGAATTCACCTGCGAATTGGAGTCCACCTTGGAGACGTGATGGAATCGAGTGGCGACATTTCCGGCGATGCTGTAAACATAGCATCGAGGATTGAACCTCTGGCCGAGGATGGAGGAGTGAGCATGTCCCGCCAGGTCTATGACCAGGTCCATAACAAATTCGGGCTTCCAATCGAGGGTGTAGGATCGAGGCAGCTGAAGAATGTCGTAGCACCAGTGGAGGTTTACAGGATCGTGATGCCGTGGGGAGAGGAGCCGAAGTCGACGCAGTTGGATTCGAGGAGGGTCGCAGTTTTGCCTTTCACCAACATGAGTCCCGACCCCAACGACGAATTCTTCGCCGAAGGGATGACCGAGGAGCTGATAGCCACGATTTCCAAAATTCGTGAGTTCAGCGTGATTTCACGGACTTCCGTAATGCAGTACAAGGCCGGGACCAAAGGAGTCGGAGCAATCGGCTCCGAGCTGCATGCCGGCACGGCATTGGAAGGTAGCGTTCGCAAATACGGAAACCGGATGCGCATCACAGTGCAGCTCGTCGATGTGAACCAAGACAAACACCTTTGGTCTCAGAGCTACGACCGAGATGTCCAAGATGTATTCGCCGTTCAGAGCGACATCGCACAGAGGGTGGCATCGTCCTTGAAGGTGGAACTATTGGCGGGCGAAAGGGACAGACTCGAAGCCCGGTCGACACATAGCTCAGAAGCCTACGTCCTGTACCTCAAGGGGAGACACTATTGGAATGAGAGGACGAAGGAGTCTGTTGAAAAGGCGGTCCGATACTTCACCAGCGCTCTTGAGAAGGACGGTCAGTTTGCTCTGGCATATGCGGGACTTGCAGACGCCTACACCGTAATGCTCGACAGAGGCTGGGCGGATCTGGAGGAGACACGGAAGCTAGGCCTCGCGAATGCGAGGCGTGCCCTGGAATTGGACGATTCACTGGCAGAAGCCCACGCCGCACTTGGGGGCACATATGAAGAGGAGTTTCAGTGGGAAGCGGCGGAGCGCGAATTCAAGAGGGCCATCGAACTTAACCCGAGCCTTTCACAGGCGCACTTCTGGTTGTCGAACATTTACTTGACAATGGAACAATGGGAGAAGGCCATAGATGAAGACATGAAGGCGTTGGAGCTGGACCCATTGTCAAAGCACATCAGAGGCGTCACGAGTTACAATCTTGTATTGGCAGGCAGGCTTGACGAGGCCATTCAACTTGCGGAAGATGTTCTGGCTGAATACCCAGACGCTTACTGGGCGCACTTGGCTCTGAGTTACGCCTGCTTCAAGAAATCACTCTTCGACAGGGCCTTGGAAGAAGCGAGGAAGGGCTACTTGACGGGTGGGGGTCAATCTTGGCCTGCGTCCTTCTACTTCTACATCCTCAAGGAAACAGGAAGATTGGAAGAGGCCAAAGCCGAGGCCAAACGCTACCTCGAGACCGACGGCGCCCTCGGATGGAATCCCAGCCAGGTCGCGATGGTCTACCTGACTACCAATGACATCGACACAACTTTCAGACTGCTGAACGAGGCATATGAAAAGAGGGACCCTGGCCTAAAATACCTGGGCTTCCCTCCGATATTCGATTCAGTCAGGTCTGACCCGAGATTCTTGGAGCTAGCTAGGAAAGTCCTTCCTCGCTGAGGCTTACAGCGTCAATATGACGGACGAAAGAGGTAAGCTTGCAAGATTTGGGGCTTCTTAGAAAGTAGCCTTCGTCCGCACCTGCAGCCCCAGGAGAGAATGTGCCGTGCGGTCGCCGGTCCGCGAACCCAGTTGGGTTCAAATCCCAATACATGGCGGGTGACTACATTCCCCCTCTTTGTAGTCACCTGTTCAACGCGGCTCTGAGCCTTCTATACTCCTTCAGTAGCAGGTCGAGAGTGGGCCTGAGATTGCCCGTCGTCTGATATTCCCTGAGGGCTACGTAGTACTCGCTTCGGTTCTCGATTTCGATGATGAGCGGCGGTAGCCCATGCTTGAGAAGGACGTTTACGAGAAGCAACCTACCGACCCGCCCGTTCCCATCTTCGAAAGGGTGAATTGTCTCGAACTGGTTGTGGACTACTGCGGCGAGCACGAGTGCCGGGTACTTGTTCCTGTTTTCGCGGTACCACGCTGCCAACCTCTTCAGCATCGTATCGACTTGTTCCGCTGGAGCCCCCTGATGTATCACCCTACCGGCACTATCGACTACCGAAACCTCGACTCCACTCTTTCGCCTGGTCTCTCCGGAGAACGACTTCGAATTCTTGAAGACCATCCTGTGGAGCTCTCTGATGAGGTCGATCGAAAGAGGATCCTTGGATTCTCTAAGGTATCTGACTGCCTCTGCGACGCCCAGAGTCTCTGATATCTCCTCTTTGCTTTTCTCCGGCCACCGCCTGTCTCCTAGGATCTGCCTGACCTCTTCTTTCGAGACCCTGGAACCTTCAATGGCATTGGTGTGATAGGTGAACTCCTCGGTGAAGTTCTTCCAATCGTCCTCGCCGAGGTGAGCAAGTCTGATTCTTACTTTGGTAGTTAACACAGTGACTTCCTTCATCTCATCAGCCGATAGAATGGTCCGATACGGGTCGCCGATTGACTTGGCGGCTCTAATCTTGTTCTCGAGCTCGAGCTCCGCATCTTTGGAGCGCCTATCGACTTCATCTCTTCTGAGATTCGTTCCAAGGAAGACGCGGACCTTTGCTACCCTTGGACCCAGCCGGTAGGAAGCAGCAAGGTAGTACTTCTTCTTCCCGTTGACCACGCGTACTTCCACGTGCACAGAGTTTGATGGGTGACCACATACTTAAGCATGGTTCTCGAAGGTGACTACGTGCGGTCGCCGGTCCGCGAACTCAATTAGGTTCAAATCCCTTCTTCGGTCTCTATGGTAGGGGAGGGTTCAACGGAGAATGTCCGATGAACATTCACAATGGATTTAACGGCCGCCAAGTCCAAACCCTACGAGGCACCGGGTTGTCACAGGGAACGAGAAGATTGGCCGCAATCATGTTCACTGATATGGTTGGATACACAGCCCTTGGACAAAAGAATGAGTCATTTTCGCTGGCGCTGGTCGATGAGCAGAGGAAGCTAACAAGACCCATCTTGGCTAGGCACAACGGCAGGGAGGTCAAGACAATCGGGGACGCTTTTCTTGTCGAGTTCCCCAATGCGCTAGACGCCGTGAGATGCGCCTATGACATTCAGAGAGCGACCAGAGAATTCAATTTTTCCATGCCTGAAGACCGTCGCATTCACCTTCGTGTGGGAGTTCACCTAGGAGATGTAGTCGAGTCTCAGGGCGACATATCGGGAGATGCGGTGAATATCGCCTCTCGGATCCAGCCTCTTGCCGAGGATGGAGGGGTTTGCCTGACCCGCGAGGTCTACGATCAAGTCAAGAACAAGGTTGAGCTGCCTTTGGAAAGTATCGGGGCCAGAGCCCTGAAGAATGTGGATTCCCCGATGGGAGTGTACAAGATCGTAATGCCTTGGGGGAAGGGACATGTGGAGCCAGCACCGCTCCTGGATACCAAGCGGATAGCTGTGTTACCGTTCGCGAGCATGAGCCCGGACCCCGATGACGAATACTTCGCCGATGGTCTGACGGAAGAGTTGATTGACAGACTCTGCCAGGTCAGGGAACTGGGGGTCATAGCCAGAACATCAGTAATGAACTACAAGGGGGAGAAGAAGAACGCATCTCAGATCGGAAGGGAACTCAAAGCAGGTAGTCTGGTTGAGGGAAGTGTAAGGAAGGCTGGGAACAGGATTAGAGTGACCGCTCAGCTCGTAAACGCCAACAATGAGGAGCACCTCTGGTCTTCCCACTACGACAAAAATCTCGACGACATCTTCGCAGTTCAGAGCGACATAGCTGAGCAGGTGGTCGCTGCCCTAAAGGTTAGGCTTCTCCCTGAGGAGAAGAGGGCCATCGAGAAGAAAGCAACGCAGGATTTAGAGGCCTACAAACTCTATTTGAAAGGCCGTTACTACTGGAGTGAGAGGACACGAGACGGCACAGATAAGGCCGTGAAGTACTTCGAAGAGGCGGTCAGACGGGATCCGACCTACGCTCTCGCCTATGCAGGGTTGGCAGACTGTTGTATTGTACAAACCAACTATGGATGGCTTAGGCCGAAGGAGGCCCTTTCAAAGGGTAAACATTACGCTTTGAGGGCAATCGATTTGGATCCTAGTCAGGCTGAACCTCATGCTTCTTTAGGAAATATTCTCGCTCATTATGACCACAAGTGGGAGGAATCGGAGAATGAACTAAGAAAAGCCATGGATCTCAAACCGAGTTATGCGACAGCTTACCATTGGTACTCTCTAACTCTCCGCATCATGGGCAGGATTGAGGAGTCATATGAGCAAATGAAGCGAGCTGCTGAGCTAGACCCAGTGTCAATGATAATCACCTTCAATGTGGGAGAAGTACTGCTCATAATGCGCAAAGATAAAGAGGCAATTGAACAACTAAGGAGAGTAATCGAGACGAATCCGAACTTTCCTTTGGCCTACCTTGAACTTGGTTGGGCCTACTTCTTCCAGTCGCGAGTTGACGAGGCCGTCGAGGTACTACGGAAGCCGCTAGCTTTCCTAGGGGATGACCCACACTATAAAGCAGAACTCGCCTGTTTTCTGGGGTTCATCGGCAGACTTGACGAGGCAAACAAGATCATCGAGGAAATCAAAGAGCGTTCCGAGACTATCTTCGTGGACGAAGCCACGTTAGCATTTGCCCTCTTTGGAGTCGGGAAGAACGACGAGGCGTTTGCCCACTTGGAACGAGCCTATGAAGATAGGTCGGATATCTTGCTGGACTTCGCATTCCGGCCGTGGTTCAGCGAGGCCAGGAAAGACGCACGCTGGGTTTCCCTTAAGAAGCGCTTAGGTCTTGTGGGATAGCATGGGATGCACTTTGCTTACATCACGAACGCACTCAGCTGCTTCCATTTGTATGTAGCTTGTCTCTGCTACTTCCTGATTTTTTCCAAAGGAGATCTGCAGCATCTAGGGGACTCCTACAATTGCACACAGGCACACAAGCACAAGCAAGCAGGGGGGTGATTACTGTGCGGTCGCCGGGATTTGAACCCGGGTTGCTAGCTTGGAGGGCTAACGTCCTAGATTGTCCTCGGCCAACGCCGATCCAGACTGGACGACAACCGCACGACTTTCGAGCATCGGCAAGTGCTTTTAATCGTTGATTCCTCGGACTGCCTTCTCAATCTCGTAGACGACCCTCGACGCCACCACATGGGCCTCCAAAGGCCTCGTGTCTATCCTAACCAATTCGTCCGCTGATGCCAAGACCTCCTTTGAGAAGTGCCCGTGGGGGAACCCTCCAACTATCACGCAAGGATTCTTCGCTGACGCTACTCTCTTCCCAACTTCTCCGGCATTACTCTGTTTTCCCTGAACCGACAACCCGAGGACCAGGTCGCATCCCAGCTTTTTCCTCACAAGTTCGCCCACTCCAGCCAAGTAGGTCCTGACCAGCCCTTCGCGAGGCCTCTCCACCAGTGCCTTCTCCATCAGCCCCCTGAACCTCAAATAGTTCTTCGGGATCCTAGTCTTTTCGGCCAGCTGCAGCACCACGCCAGGATATGTGTGTACGAAGACCCTGACGCTTCCATCAAGGTACAGCGGTGTCCCGGTGACGCTCAGCAGCGCAACATGAACGAGATCAGGCCTACCCCTCTTCTCCGAATCCTTCAGCCTGGACATCGCGGAATGATGGAAGCTCCTATCCAGGATAATGTTCGAGGCGGTCATTTCTCGCCTCCTTGAATCGCTGACCACCGCAGGCCTTCCGCAGATTTCCCTGGGCACCAGTTCCAGAGCAGACTCGGCGAGCACAAAGTTCAGCAAAGCAAATCCCCGGAAGAACGATTACGGTTAAGACCTTTCTTCACAGGCTTCGGCCCATGAAGGCCAGGAGGGGAGCGAAGGACGCCGCCGCGGCCCTGGTCGTTTTCCTGACCGAATCGGCCGTCAACCTTTCCCACACCAAGCCAGACCTCGCCAAGGAGCAGGCTGCGCTCGCAAGGAAGGTGAAGCTCCGCTTCAATGTCCGCCTCGACCACTCGTTGAGCAGGTTCACCTGTCACGGCTGCAAAGGCCTCCTGGTTCCCGGGGTAAACGCCCGGGTAAGACTCGGCCATGGAAGGCCAGCGATCCTTCGCGTTACATGTCTCGATTGTGGCCGAATAAATCGCAAAATTCTGAGAGAGCCTTAAATAGACTCGACAGTGGCTCGGAAATCCGCTTCGTGAAACGATTTGGTAAACGCACGCGACGTCCCGCAAAGCAAGCTCATCGGTGCCTTAGCGACGCAAATGAAGAATCTCCCCGGCGTCCAGGAGCCAGACTGGGCCCGCTGGGTGAAGACGGGTTCTCACGCTGAAAGGCCTCCAATAAGTGCAGACTGGTGGTTCTCAAGGGCTGCCTCCTTGATGCGCAAGCTCTACATCCACGGACCCGTCGGTCTAAGTGACTTCGAAAGGGCCTATGGTGGAAGCAAGGCACTCCATTACTTCCCCAAGCACCACAGGGACGCCGGCGGTTCCTCGACAAGGAGGATCCTGAAGCAGCTTGAACAGGCGGAATTGGTGGCGAAGACACCAAAGGGAAGGGTTCTGTCCCCCAAGGGCCGCGCGATGCTCGACAAAGCAAGCAAGGAGATATTCACATCACTCGCCGAGGAAAACAAGGCACTCGCGAGGTACGCATAGCAATGTCGCAGCAACCCCAAAGGCAGCCTGACAAAGAATCTGCGGAAAGAAAGGCCCAGAAAGAAGCGATTCTCAGGATGACGATGACCTCTGATGCGAGAGAACGGCTGGCGACAGTAAGGATGGTAAAGCCCGAATTAGCGGCCTCAATTGAGGAATACGTAGTCCAGCTCGCTTCGTCCGGGCGGCTGAAGAAGCCCATCGACGACGACCAGGTCAAGCAAATGCTCGGTGCGCTGCAAGAGAAGAAGAGGGACATCAAGATCAGGAGGATTTAGAATGGCAAGAGTCAAAGACACTTCGAAGAAGAACAGGCTGGCAAAGGCTGGGAAGCAGTCCAGGTCGGTCCCCACGTGGGTCATAGTCAGGACCAACCGGAGCGTAAGGACCAACCCGAAGCGAAGGAAATGGAGACAGCGGAAGCTAGGGCTCAAGTGATGATGGGTGTCCGAGCAGAAAACTGAGGAGCTTACGAGGACATACACCGTGCCGCTCGGCGTCGTCTACGAGGCCCCACCCTACAGGAGGGCCAAGAAGGCTGTGATTGTTATCAGAGAGTTCGCCACCCGCCACATGAAGGCGAAGCAGGTCAGCATCGACACCGAAGTCAACGAGCAGATCTGGGCGAAGGGAATCAGGCACCCACCCCGGAGAATAACTCTCGAGATGGAGCGAGACGAAGACGGCGTAGTCAAAGTCAAGCTTCCTCCAGAACCAGAAAAGTTACCGGAAAAATTAACAGAAAAAGTGTAGCCGATGGGCCTTCACCTGATCGACATCTACCGTAGCCCAAACATAGGCATCTTCATGAAAGCCAACGAGAAGTTCCTCCTCGTCCCCAAGGGCCTCGCCCAGACCAAGACGGACAAGCTTTGCGCAAGCCTCGGGGTTTCAGCCGTCCCCACGTCGATAGGAGAGTCGAGGCTCCTCGGGGTCCTTACTTCGATGAATAGCAACGGCATGCTGGTGTCGAGGCTCGCCGAGGAGGGAGAGGTTAACGAGATCAGAGCGGCCACCGGGTTGAACGTCTCCAGGCTCGAATCGAGATTTACCGCGGTGGGGAACCTCGTCGTTGCCAACGACCGCTGCGCGCTCGTCTCCCCGGTCCTCGACAGCACCGCCGTCTCCCAGGTCAAGGATGTCATGGGCACCGAAGTCGAACGACTTCCCATCGGCGAATATTACCAGACCGGGTCCCTGGTGGTCGCCACGAACAAAGGCGCAGCCGTCTATCCCGGCCTCGACGAGCAGGAGGTGGAGAGGTTAGGAAGGCTCCTGGGTGTCGATGCGTACCCAACCTCTGTGAACAGCGGAGTACCATACGTCGCTTCAGGGCTCATCGCCAATTCAAAGAACGCCATCGTTGGCAGCCAGACGACCGGACCTGAGCTTGTATTTATAACGCGGGCACTGAGCGTCTGAAAAATCACTCGGGTGATCCTGATTTTGAGCAAGCAACCAACCGAAGAAGAGGCAGCCAACAATCTCCTCGTCGAAATCCGTGTCCTGGAGAGCACGTACAACGAGCTCACAGGGCGTCAGAACATCCTCGAACGGGCCCTCCTCGAAAGCAGGGCTGCCCTCGAGGCGATCAAGGGATTGAGCGGGCACCAGCCGACGGAAGTGTTGACCCAGCTCGGGGGTGGGGCCCTGCTCCGCTCACAACCTCCGTCAGCCGACCAGGTCCTGATCAGCATCGGGGCGAACGTCGTCATCGAGAAACCGAAAGACGAAGCAGTCGCCATCCTCGAGGAGAGGTCTAGAGAATTCGAGAAGACCATAATGTCGATCATCGGCCAGCGAAACGAGATAGCCGAGAGGCTCAATTCGGACAGGGAAATCATGAACAACTACGTGGCAGCGCACCAGCAGGAGTAGTTCCCCTTGTTCGAGAAGCTGAAGCAGGCATTCTCGGCGGTAACCAGCGCAGTCCGCGAGAAGGAGCTGAGCGAGAAGGAGCTGGATACTGTGGTGTTCAACTTCGAGCTCTCTCTGATCGAAAGCGACGTGGCCCAAAGCGTCGCCGAAGCTTTGACCCACGAAGTCCAGAAGAGCCTCGCAGGCACCAAGGTCGACCGCTCATCCGACCCCTCCGAGGTTGTGGGCGGGAGGCTCGCGGCGGTTCTGGAGACAGCCTTCTCCAAGGCAGGGTCCGTGGACCTGGTCGAGAACGTGAGGGAGAAGAAAAAGACCGGTGAGTCCTATGTCATGCTCTTCCTCGGGATAAACGGGACGGGGAAGACTACATCGGTGGCCAAGGTCGCCAACTTCCTGAAGAAGAAAGACCTCTCCGTCGTCTGCGCCGCAGGGGACACCCACAGGCCCGGTGCCATCGAGCAGCTCACCGAGCACGCGGAGAGGCTCGGCCTGAAGGTCGTCTCCCAGCGATACGGGGCCGACCCGGCCGCCGTGGGGAGAGACGGGGTTCTGTACGCCAAGGCACACCACGTCGACTGCCTCCTGATTGACACGGCAGGGAGGATGCAGACGAACCAGAACCTGATGGAGGAGATGGCCAAGATTGTGAGGGTGGTGAAGCCTGACTTCAGAATATTCGTCGCCGACGCCCTCACCGGGAACGACGCAGTCTCCCAGGCGGAACTTTTCAATCAGCATGTCGGCTTCGACGGGGCGATCCTGACCAAGGCCGACGCGGACGTCAGAGGTGGAGCAGCCCTATCCATCGTCTACTCGACCGGGAAGCCCGTCCTCTTCCTGGGCGTGGGTCAGGGCTACGACGACCTAGTCCCCTTCGACACGCAGAAGTTCCTGGATTCCCTTCTAAGGCCTGACTAATCCGGGTCCAGGGCGTACCTCGGATAGGTCCGCTTCGCAGATTCGACCTTCTTCAGGTCGATCTCTTCAGTGACGAAGGGCTTGGCGGCAGAGGTCGATGCCACCGTGTTTCCATTCGGGTCGATGACCCAGCCCACACCGCCGAAAATTCCACCAGCCCTGTTCGAAGAGATGCAATACGCCCCGGAGATGAGCGATGCGACCTTTCCTCCGGCCATCCATTTCTCGACGGTTCTTCCCGTACAGCGCGGCACCACCAAGAGCTGGACTCCGTCCTTGCCGTATTTCCGCGCGTGACCCATCGCCCAGAGTTCGCTGCAGATCATGAAGCCGGCGCGACAGCTCCCCGCGTCGAAGGGAGAAAACTCCCTGTTGCCCCTCGAATACCAGGACGCCTCGTAGTAGCCCGGCTCGTCCGGCAGGTAGCTCTTGAAGTGTATGCCCTTCTTCCCTTTTCCCTTCGTCCAGATGAACCCTTCATTGTGCCTTTGCCCTCCCGCCTGGACCGGGCTCGACGCCAGGACC
>DATDGE010000055.1:0-4414 GCA_036522255.1 Nitrososphaerales archaeon
ATCGCGAGGCTGACCACGTCCTCGCCTGCGGCTTTCCTCCTGGAGATTTCGTTGAATATCTCGTAGGCGGGGGAGCCTGCGAGTTCTTCTAGAGACACGCGTTTCCGAACATTCCCCTGTCGATTTAAGGTTGAGAAGTCAAGTTGAGACTGTCCCTGAACCGTTATTAGGGGAATTCTTCAAATCCACCCTTAATGTCAAAGTGGAGTTTCAAGACGACCTTGGTCCGCCCTGAAGGCGTTGGGACTTGGACCTTCGCTCCCATCCCTGTCGACCTGGTCAAGCAGACCGGGATCAAGGCCCGGCTAAGGGTCAAAGGCACCATCGACGCCATCCCCTTCAAGGGAACTCTGCTGCCATCCGGCTCAGGACGCCACTTCGTCGTCGTTAGGAGAAAGGTTCGTGACAAGATAGGCAAGAACGCCGGGGACGTCGTCAAGGTCGAGTTTGACCTGGATGCATCGCCGGCGAATGTGTCAATCCCAAGGGACTTTGCAAGCGCGCTGGCATCGAGACCTGGAGCCAAGGCAGAGTTCGAGGCGGTGGCGCCTTCGCACAAGAAGGCCTACGTTACGTGGATTGAAACAGCGAAGGCTCTGGAGACCCGGGACCGAAGGATCGCCAAGGCGGTCGTGATGGTAGCGGCCAAGAAAAGGCTCTGAGCTGCCAGTTACTTTCTGTGTCTTTCGTATGCGATCCGGGTTAGCAGGTCTGCCTCGGTATTTTGTTCCCTGGGTATCCATTCGAACCTGATCGAACCGAAGTCCTTCATCAAGTCCCTTGCCTCCTTCAGCTTGTCCACGTACATCCCCCCCTTGACCTTCCATCCCTCGCTCATCTGTCCAACAAGAAGCGTCGAGTCAGACCTGATCAGAACATCCCCCTCGATCCCCAGCTCCTTCAGTTTCTTGAAGGCCTCGGTCAGCGCCGTATACTCGGCGTAGTTGCTCGTCACTTCATATCCTGCCAGCCCCGACCCCTCGGCCAATTTCCTGGTGCCATCGTAGACCAAGAACCCGAAAGTCCCAGTGCCGGGGTTAGATGGTTCTGCGAGACCATCGATGTAAACTGTAACTGTCAGGCTTGCCGCCTCAGAACCAAGGCGTCTGCAGCCTGCTTATCTGCGAGGATACCTTGTCGACGTATTCATTCATGCGCGCGAGCATCGTCTTGGAGGTGATGAAACCAATCACTTGATTCCCATCCTTCACCAAGAGCCGCCTCACCCCACGTTCTGTCATGATCTGAGATACCGAGGAGAGGCCAGCGCCTGCGTCGACTGAGAGGAGCTCCGTCGACATTACTTCCCCCAGGGACATCTTGGCAGGGTCCCTACCTTCCGCCACGACCTTGGCGACGATGTCCCACTCGGTGACGATCCCTTCAGGACTGGCAGGAGTGCCTACGATCGCGAAACCATGTTTCGAGTTCTTCATCGCCTTCGCCCCCTCTAGTATGGTCATATTCGCGGAAAGGGAAAGAAAATCCTTCTCGACTATGTCCCTAGCGTAGAGTACCATGCGATGTTACACACGCTGTCGGTTGTTAAATTGCTTTGCCCGAGCCTCCATGAAAGGGCTTTCGGACACGGAGCCGTTCCTTTTTCAGATAATCAAAATCGGAGCGGCCGTCATAAAAGACGAGCCGCCATTCGGAAGAAGGCCCAGACGGACCCTACATTCCTGGTTCTTCACTTGTGGAGGTCTGGCCTTCGGTGCTTGCCATGCCCTCAGAACCGCCAACGACCGCGCCGGTGGCGAACCTGTTGGCTACCTGGGTCACCTTGACCTTTCCTTGCCAGCCCTGCTTGGCGCCGGCGACAAAGATAACGAACCCGTCAATCTTTGCGATGCCGTCACCCCGCCTGCTGATCTCGGAAATAGTAACGTCATACTCTTTTCCGACTTCAACTGGCTTTGGCTTAAAGGACCTGAAGCCGCCGCCGCTGCTTCCGCCGCTGCTGCTGCTTCTCCCGTAGCCTCCTCCTCGTCCGAAACTCGTTCTTTCACATCCTAGCGTTTCTTCGGTTCCGCTAAATTATCGCCCTTCGTTCCGGGTTATTAAGCTTGACTATGATGAAGCGAGATTCCAAAGCCGTCGGACCCCTTTCCAGTTCAGGTACGTCTGGAGCGTTCATAAGGGTCAGGGGTGGGGGTCTCCCAATGCCAAAGGAAATCAGAAACAAAGAAGAGTTTGAGAAGCTAATCGAATCTGCCACCGAGGTCAGGGTGGTACGCAACGGGGACGATGCAAAAGTCAAGCTCAGAACAAGGTCCGCCTTGTACACTTTCAAGACCACTTCCGAGGAAGCCGACTCCCTGGTAAAAGGAACGAAGGCCCCGGTCGTAGAAATCAGCTAAAGCAGATAGAAGCCCAGAACAAGTATCCCAAGCAACATAGGGATCGGGAGTCCGGGCAGGAGCCTCTTCTTCGATAGCAGAAAGAGGGTTATCACCATCCCAGCGTCAATCGCAAGAATCGTGTAGATGGACGGGAAGAGTCCCAGTTTAGGGGTGAAGAGTGCCAGGGATGGCAACATCGTGTAGAATACTATGTCCCCCAGGCCCAGCGTGAACTCTCCTGCTTTGATCGACATCCCAGCAAGAGCAATGTTCGGGTTGGTACCGATCAATGCCTTCAGGGGACCTCGGAAGACTGCATAGATGTCGTAGAGCGAAAAGGCGATGGGGAGGATGAGCGCTGTCGTCGGAGTAAGAGTCTCGGCGAAGAAACTCCCAACTTGTGCCCCCACGAATGCAAGTATCGCGCTGGACAGCCAGACGTTGCTCTTCACGAAAATAGTGTACCCGATCAGGACTACGACAAAGCTGGCTGCCCCGAAAGCTATGGGGAGTTCAAATGCCGGAGGAAGATGGTTTACTGCGAATATGTCGGAGGTCACCAAAGTCAGCACGAAGGCAGCGAATGCCGTTGACCCGAAGATTACAAGCTTGAACGACACCACCATCTTGCGCCGGAGGAGCCAGACAAGGCCCAGGGTCAACACAAAGGCGAATCCGACAAGCAGCACGGCGTTGCCCGCGGACCCAGCAGTCGACGTGCCGAGCGGGGCGTAGCTGGGCCCTGTCTCGTTCACGATTGTGCGATAGGTGGGAAGGTTCTGGCTTGTAATCAGAAGGGCAACGAATTGTATGATGGCGACAATCCCTGCAGCCTTCAGCAGGTTCTCGGGCGTAACCCGTTTCTTGTCTAGTTTCTCTTCCTTCTCTGGTGCCTGATCGCTCAAGCCGCGAATTCTTGACCCGCGATCGCCGCAGTCGCTTCGACCCCGAAGTCGGTGTGGAGCTGCTGAGCCAGAGCGAGGCAGGACTCCTCCTCTCCGTGCACGGTAAGGAACTTCGGGCTGCCTCCGATTCCCTTGAGGTCCGACAGAAGGGCTGACTTCCCGCTGTGAGATGAAAAGTCGAAGCGTCTCACTTCGGCCTTGACCTTCGTCGGCTTACCTCTGTAGATCGTGAGCCCCTTGTCGATCAATGTCCTTCCGGGGGTCCCGGGGACCTGAAAACTTACGATTGAGATGCCGTTCTTCTCGTCCATGGACAGGTGCTCGTTGTAGAAAATCGAAGCGCCTCCGACGAGCATTCCTGCGGGTGATATGATTACGCCTGGCCTCTTGATCAGGTGTCTCCGTTGAGTCCAACTCGTCACCTCCTCCATTGTCTCGAATGTCCGTCGGAGTAAAGATGGGTCACGGAGGTATTCTTGGTATCTTAGGAGTATCCCGTTGACTTTGAGCGCCATCCCGTCCATGGCGATGGGGTGCCTGAACCCTGCCTTGACGAGGGTCATCGCAATCTCCTGGGCCCTCCCGACGGAGAATGCAGGGACAAGCAGGACTCCTCCCCGCTCAACCACTTCTTTTGCAAAGTCGACGAGCTCCGCTTCGGCCTTCGACCTGTGGGGATGATCGGCGGTCGCGTAGGTGCTCTCCGTTATCACCATGTCCGCCTCGCCCAGGTTCTTCCAAGACCCAGCAAGCAGGTTCGTCTCGTCACCGTTGATGTCCCCGGTGTAGAGGAGCCTCTTGTTTCCGGCTTCAACGGCGATTATTGCCGACCCTGGGATGTGCCCGGCGTCGTAGAAGGTTATGTTGAGGTCGCCTACTTGGAACGGCTCCATGAAACCGTGGTTAACCGTGTTTGAATTCATTGCCATGAGGTCAAGGAACTCGAAGGGAAGGTACTGCCCCGAAATCTTGATGAAATCCTGGATCAGCAGGTTCGACAGCTCTGAAGTCACCGGCGTCGCATGAAGTTTCATGTTCCCGCTGAGGAAGTTGATGGGTGCGGCCCCAGAATGGTCGAGGTGGGCGTGGCTCAACACGAGCCCTTCGATGTCCTTCGGCGGAACGTGCATTGGGAAACCAGGGACCTTGGTGGTCATCGCACCATAG
>DATDGE010000056.1:0-2426 GCA_036522255.1 Nitrososphaerales archaeon
CTGCTCCATGCCGTACTCGTTACCGAAAAGACCCCGAATCTCCCACATTTCTCTCTCCCTTCTTCGCCTCACCGGGGCCGTTAAAATATGTCCCTAGCGGGAAGCAAGCTGGGCCCTGAGAGCCTCCGCCGAGTCAGCGGGGAGCTTGCACGCGAAGTTCTGACAGACAAATGCTCTGGCCTTGCGCCCGGGGACTCTATCCTCGAGGAGCCCGCTGACCTTTGACAGCTCGCCGTAGGTCGCCGCCGTTGCGACAAGCAAGACCCTGTCCGGGAGGAACTCCCTGAATATTTCCGACTTCATCTCTGCCGCTCCGCTTTTGCTGGGGGCTGTCACTACAATTTCTCTGACCCCGTTTAGCAGGAGGTCCAACGCGACCAGCATGACCGCGTGGGCCGAGGGTCGCAGGTCGATATCCTTGGCGGCCCATTTCAAGGTCCTCTCCGCTCTCAGTTTGTGCGCTTCTTCCCCCGTAAGTTCAGACAGTCGGATCAGGTTCAAGGCAGCCACCGAGTTCCCCGACGGCGTGGGCCCGTCATAGTTTTCTTTCAGCTTGGCCGGCTCAGCCTCAAGGCTCATGAAGAATCCCCCATTTGGCTTGTCTTCGAAGTCTTCGACCATGACTCCGTTGAGCCGCATCGCTTCTTTGAGCCATTTGGGTTCAGATGTCGCCTCGAACAGGTCCAGGAGGCCTTGAACGAGAAACGAGTAGTCCTCCAGGTTCCCTCCCAGACCTGCCTCTCCACCTGCATCTCGCCTTAGCAGACGCCCTACATTCGAGACTTTCTCGAGCAGGAAGTCAGCCGCCTTTGACGCAGAGTCGAGCAAGGCCTCATCTTTCAGAACCATTCCCGAGAAGGCCAAAGCGGATATCGCAAGCCCGTTCCAAGAGGTGAGGATTTTCGTATCTGTCGCAGGCCGCGGCCTCTTGAAGCGGGCTCCGTAGAGTTTAGACCTGATCTTCATCATGCTCTCATCATCGGATACAGGGACTCCGGGTTGGAGATGGAGGATCGTCCTGCCTTCGAAGTTGCCCGTGTTGGTGACCCCATAGAGTGCGTCGAAGTAGGCCGCATCCTTGGGCCCCAGCGCATCTGCTATTTCCTCGGGGGTCCAAGTATAGAACACCCCTTCGCCCTGAGTCGTGTCCGCGTCCTGGGCCGAGTAGAACCCGCCTCCTCTGTCTTTCATCTCGCCTGTGATCCAGGCAATGGTCTCCCTTACAACTTCAGCGTATTCCTTTTTCCTTGTGATCTGATATGCTTCGGCGTAGAGCTTGGCAAGAAGAGCATTGTCATAGAGCATCTTCTCGAAGTGCGGGACGAGCCATGTCCGGTCAGTGGAGTACCTGTGGAACCCTCCTCCGATGTGGTCCCTTATCCCACCGGCCAGCATCTCGTCCAGTGTTTTCAGTACGCTCCGGAGGGCGAGCTCCTTGCCGGTGCGCTTGTAGTAACGTAGCAGAAATGCCGAGGCGTTCGGGAGAGGAAACTTTGGGGGGCCGCCAAACCCCCCTCGTTCCTGGTCGAACGAGGAGACGAGGACGGAGTAACCCTCATCCAGAACCGTCTTTCTTAGTTCCCCTGGTTCGGCCGTCGTTCCGGTCGAAATCGCCTTCGCGACCTCCAGGGAATTTGCCAGGACCTCTGTCCTCTTCTCCTTCCACAGGTTTGACACAAACTCGAGGAGCTGCGGAAAGCCCGGCATTCCGTATCTGGGCTCGGGCGGGAAGTAGGTCCCGCCGTAGAACGGTTTGAGGTCAGGGGTGAGGAAAACTGTCAGGGGCCATCCTCCGCCACCAGTCAGAGCTTGGACGGCTCCCATATAGTAGGCATCGACTTCCGGCCTCTCTTCTCTGTCTACTTTTATTGGGATGAAGTTCTTGTTGATTAGGGAAGCAGTATTCTCATTTTCAAAGGACTCCTCTCTCATCCGGTGGCACCAATGGCAAGTGGAGTACCCGATGCTCAGCAAGATGGGTTTGTTGTCATTCTTCGCCTTGCTGAGCGCCTCTTTCCCCCAGGGATACCAGTCTACCGGGTTGTGCGCGTGTTGCAGCAAGTATGGGCTCTTCTCTTTGATCAATCGATTGGCCTTTTCGGCTGGCAATTTGGTTTCCGCGACCTTTTCCATGTAATTGAGTCTTACCTCCGAACAATCCTTAACACGGGTTTGATTTGACACGAAGCGGAAGGCATCAGGGCCCCGGGGTAACTTGAATTGCAGTACAAATGGACGGTTCTCACAGTAACCACCGTTGGCGTGCTGATGAGCGGCGTGGACGGCAGAATCGTTGTGATAGGGCTTCCGACAGTTGCAGCCTACCTGCACGCCGACGCCGAACAGGCAATCTGGTTCACCCAGGCATACACCATCGGGAGCACCGTTGCCCTGCTCTTCATCGGGAGGTTGAGCGACATCGCCGG
>DATDGE010000057.1:0-7116 GCA_036522255.1 Nitrososphaerales archaeon
AGAACTACAAAGACTCCAATCAACCTAGCGGCGATTACGTCGGGAATACCTAGAGTTCCTCCAACGAACGCCCTTAGTTGGTCAGGATAGACCAATTCTAGGGCAGCGCCTCCAAATCCAAGGGCAGCGGGAGGTATCGAAAGGAGCCACTTACCCCGCAATCTATCTCCCGACCTTTGACATATTCCTCAACTCCCGCCTGTTTGACAGAAACCCGGGTTTTCGCTTATATACCCTTTATATACCATCGGGAAACGCCCGAAGTAGATGCCTCAGACAAAGGCAATCGTAAGCATTGAGAATGTAGTCGCTTCAGCATCAATCAACCAGACAGTCGACCTCAACCTAATCACAAAGAACTTCGTCACAGTAGAATATCACCCTGACCAGTTCCCGGGCCTCGTTTTCAGACTCAGGAACCCAAAGACCGCGACCCTGATCTTCAGCTCCGGCAAGATGGTCTGCACAGGCGCCAAGTCCGAAGAGCAGGCAAGGAAGGCGGTGGAAGAGGTGGTCAGACAGCTGAAAAAGGGCAAGATACCGATAAAGAACGAAGCCGTGGTGGAAATCCAGAACATAGTCGCATCGGCTAGCCTCGGGGGCAAGGTCCATCTCGAAGAGGCCGCGAGGACCCTTCCCAAGTCCATGTACGAGCCCGAACAATTCCCTGGCCTAATACACAGGATGGCGGACCCGAAGACGGTCATACTGTTGTTCGCCTCGGGCAAGCTCGTCTGCACCGGTGCAAAGAAGGAAAGCGAAGTCTACAGGGCCGTGAATAACCTTCACATTACTTTGGAAGAAAAGAACCTGATGGTATATTAGCGGCTCTCTACTGATTTTGTGATAGCCTTCAGGTTATCCTTGCTTATCATTTCCGTCGAATAAAGAGTGTCGGCCAGCTCAAGCATGTCGGTGACCGCGTGCAGGGCGATCCCCTTCTTGCTCAGCTTTTCCCGGGCCCCTTCCATCCTGTCGATCACGACCACTGCCTGGCCAACCTTGCCTCCTTCGTCTTCGATGGCTTCGGCGGCAGATAGGATCGACTTGCCTGACGTCGCAATGTCAGCCAGAACCACCACATTCCATCCCGGCCTGACCTCCCCTTCGACCAGTCGCTCGTTGGCCTCCTTGGACAAGCGGGTGTAGACCAGAGGCTTCTTCAGGGCAATCGCGACCGGGGATGCGATCGTAAGACCCATGAGAGGGACCCCGCACAGTGCATTGGCTTTCGCTGCCTTCTTTGATACCGTCTCCGCGACCGAGTCAACGACCAGACCGAAGAGGCCCGTATAGCTCGGAATGCCTTTGAGGTTGATGTAGTATGCGCTGTCCCTGCCGTCGGGGAGGGTAAAAGTTCCGAACTGGAGAGCCCCTGCTTTCAACAGCCCTTCGGCCAATTCGTTGAGCCTGCTCTTCCTTTTCTTCCAGGCCACGGCGATTGAACGAAATTCGAGCTTATAAAACGAGTTTGCTGCCAAGGTGATGTTTGCCCGAAATCTGGATACCTTTTGGGGGCGTCGAGACGCTGGTGACGATTCAGGCTGAGAATCTCGGTGCTGTGGTCGAGCCCGGAGCCGATGGAGGGTCTCCCGACATCGAAAGATTGGCCGAACTAGCGAAGAGCGCCTCGGCCATCTTCGTTTCAGACTTAGCCCCGACCACTATGGAGCTCCTTCGAGCCATGGCTCCGGCAGTCGAAGGGGCCCAGGCCCTGGAACTTTTCTCTGCGGCGCCAAAAAGAATCGAAGCATCGGTCCCGGGATTTAAGGGAAGAATTGCAACCCTTCCCCCGCCGCTCCCCTCGCAGGAAGATCAAGGCCCTGTCTTTGTTCAGCAACTTTCTCAGACTGGAACGAAACTGATCCTGGGGACTGCAAAGCCCGACCCCCTTTTTGGAATTGTTGACGCCAAGGTTCAGGCCTGCCTTAATTGGGTCGCCCGTTCCCACAGCGCCGCAGCCCAAGCGCGCAAGGGAATGGAGCCTGAGCCATTCCAGAAGACAGAGGCCTACTCGGAAATTGAAAGAATCGCGAAGAGCATTACTGACGCACATTTTCTTACCGCCGTCCCGCGAGGGGGCAAAATCCGGACCGTAATGGAGGACGCTCCCTTCGACGCAATCAAGAACTCCTTTGTCAGAACGCCGGTGCAGCAGACCAGGGGGATGATTGTTGGAGCAGGCGGTAGAGGATTCGACGACACCCTTTCCTCCGCCATAAGGGGAGTCTGGAACGTCCTAGCCGGACTCAGAAGAACTGGTTCGGTGCTGCTCATAGCCGAGTGCTCCGAAGGCATCGGCTCGACAGCCCTCGAGATGCTGGTAACAGGGAGGCTGTCGGGGGAGGGAGAACGGAAGAGGGAGAAGTACGTCGACGGCCTCGAGGAAGTCTTCTATCTCAGCAAGCTCAAGGAAGAATATGACATCATGCTGCTGTCGGGGATGCCTGAGACCTACGCCGGGTCCAAGTTGGGGCTTACAACAGCGAGGGGTTCGGGAGAGGCGGTCGGGAGGATGCTCAACAAGGTGGGCCGGTCCGGGAAGCTGAACGTCGTGCCGCGCGCGCCCGAGTGCTTTGTCGAATCAGCCTAGCGGCAGAGTCGCCAAATCATGCGGGAACGGAAGGGCGAGGAACGCCGCAGCCAGGGCGACCAGGTATACCCAGCGCCTTCTTGAAGAAAGCTCTGAAACTTCGTCGAGTAGTTTGAGCCTGAAGGGCCTCCCAGCAAGCAGCAGCGCCACGATTGCAATGGCCCAGTAGGAGGCGCTCCCCATGTCTACCACCAACAGGGTGAGCACGCTCAGGTAGGTCGAGACCCTGGCGATCCGCGGACCCCAGGCAAGGTTGGAGAGAAACCCGCCGTCGAAGGATGCCATTGGTAGGAGACCTATGAAGGCGAGGATGAATCCTACGGTGGCCGCATCGGAGATGGGTGAGAGCAAGAGGTGTCCGGCTGCTACTTTGGGGAGTATGGGCCCCAGTGCCGTATCGATGGCAAACTGGATGGCGTTGGAGTTGATAGAGACCGCGACCTGGCTTGCCTTGAAAGCAATCGCTGACTGGACTGCAGTCAGTTCGCCGACGGAGTACAGAACCACGGCCAAGATGAGAATTGCAAAGGGACCCGCGATGACTGTGTCAAAGAGATTGTCCCTGTTCAGGGCCGACTCGCGTTGCGCACCAACGAAACCTAGAGAAGCGATGAACGGTGGAAGGAATGGGATCCATGGCAGGAGGTAGCTGCGGGCATGCCCCGCTTTCCTTTTCGAAGCAGCATACCTTTGGCTGAATTCATGCGCCGCCATCAAAGCGGCGACGGTGAGACCGAAGCCGAAGAAGACCAGATATCCAGGAAAGGTAGGGATCAATTGCGCATACACGAGCCGCTGCAGGAGTGAGAATACCACGAGCGAAGCGAGTGTGAAGAGAGCCATCAGCACGGGGATCCTTGAGGCGGGGGAAGGGGCCTCCCCGGCCTTCCTTACTGTCAGCACGCATTCTTCCCTGGTCCCAGTCATTTCAGGCCTGAAACCCTTCGCACTTAGCTCTGACTCGAGTTCGACGAACTTCTGCTTCGACCCCTTGTCGTAGGCCACCTGGTATTCTGACTCGCCCCCGGGGAGCGAGAAGGTACCTCTAACCGTGAACTTGTTGGCGACCATTTGGTCTAGGTCTGACGACTGACTTGACAACAACGGACGGGGCCGCGGGGTTCCGATAATAAGCTGTCCCCGCTTTCAGTAATCTTTAACCAAACCACGCGGAGTCCCCAAGAGAAGTTGCAGAAGGCGATAGTCGCCAAGGTCGGGGACTACCAGATAAGGAGGGCCGAGAGGGAGGATATCCCCGCGGTCATCGACATCAATTCCGAGACCCTCCCGGAGCACTACTCTGACTACTTCTACTACGAGATCCTCGCCGAGTTCCCCGAGACGTTCTTGGTCGCTGAGACCGAAGGCAAAGTCATGGGCTACATCATGTCCCGCGTCGAATACGGGTTCTCGCACCTCCACAGGCTCGGACTTGCCAGGAAGGGGCATGTTGTCTCGGTTGCGGTCAAAGAAGGGCACAGGGGGAGGGGTGTGGGGACGATGCTGATGCAGGTTTCGCAGGACGAGATGGTGAAGAAGACAGCGACCGAGTGCTACCTGGAGGTCCGCGTGTCCAATGCCGAGGCAATCGCACTGTACAAGCAGCTCGGCTACAAGGCTTCGGGGCGCCTCGAGGCGTATTACAAAGACGGAGAGGCGGCCTTGGTGATGGCGATCAAGATAGGGCAATGAAAAGGGAGAGCGCACCATTCCTTGCTTTGGCTGAAGCTCTTGAAAGGGTCAGAAGCACGAGCAGCAAGAATCAAAAGGTCGAGACCCTTTCGGCATACCTCAATGGACTGAAGCCTGAAGACGCGGAGGTCGCGGCACGGGTGGCGTCTGGCAGGTCGTCCGAGAGGGGGAGCAAGGACGAGGCCCAGGTCGGTTACTCGACTCTGCTCGAAGTATTGAGAGAGGTTACCGGAATCACTCAAGAGGGGATCTCCAAGTCATACCTTAGCCATGGGGACCTGGGAGAGGTCGCAGAGGAACTGCTGACGGAGAAGAAGGAGCAGACGCTCTTTTCGGAGCCCCTAACTTTGGGCGACCTTGACGAAGCGTTCCAGAGGCTCCGTTCTTTGAAGGGGCACGGCTCGGCGACAGCAAAGCGTGGAGTTGTGAAGTCGCTTATCCTCAGGGCCGCTCCTGTCGAGGGGAAGTATATCGTTAAGGTCCTTACCGGGGAAATGAGGACGGGTCTGGTTTCCGGCCTGTTGGAGGAAGCAATCGCAGCCGCCTTCTCCCTGTCCAAGGCCGATTCCGCCCGGGCGCACATGATCCTCGGCGACATTGGTCTGCTGGCCCGGCAGGCTGCAGCCGGCGATGTGAGGGGAATCAAGATTCGTCCCTTTCGTCCGGTGAACTTCATGCTGGCAGAGCCACTGGCTACGGCCGGGGAGATCGCCGAGCACTTCGGCAAAGAAGCCTACGCGGAGTACAAGTACGATGGAGTGAGGGCACAGGTTCACAAAGCCGATGACTCGGTGCGAGTTTACTCCAGGAGACTGGAGGACATCACATCGAGCTTTCCTGAAATCGTGAACTCGCTCGAAGCCGCAAAGGGCGATTTCATACTGGACGGGGAGATTGTCCCATTCTCAGAAGGGCGGCCCCTGCCATTCCAGTTGCTTCAAAGGAGGCTCAGGAGGATGGAGAAGTTCGAGGAAGCTGCGAAGAACGCGCCGGTGTCTTTCTTTGCGTTCGACATCCTGATGTTCGACGGCAAAGAAACAACCGACTCGCCATTGTCGAAGCGGAGGGCCCTGCTGAAGCGCCTGGTTAGGGGCACAGGGGTGAGGCTGGCTGAATCAACCGACGTGAGCACCGAGGAAGAGATCAACTCCTCATTCAGGCGTAGCAGGAAACTGGGTTACGAGGGATTGGTCGTGAAGGACCCGGACAGCGTGTATGCGATGGGCAGAAGGGGCACCGGGTGGGTCAAACTAAAGGAAGAGCTCGACACCATCGACGCAGTCATCGTCGCAGCAGAATACGGCCACGGAAAGAGAGCTGGAGTGATTTCAGACTATACGTTCGCAGTCCGCGACGGGGATGAGCTCAAGACGATCGGCAAGGCATACAGCGGCTTGACGGACAAGGAGATCGATGAAATGACCCGGAGGCTCAAGGAAATCACTGTCAAGGACTACGGCTATCGACGGAAGGTTAGGCCAGAAATCGTGGTGGAGGTCGCCTTCGACAGCATCCAGCTGAGCGACAGGCACGACAGCGGATATGCTCTGCGCTTTCCCAGGATCAAACGAATCAGGACCGACAAAGGTGTCGCGGATGTGGATACCTTGGAGAAAGTTGAGAGAATCTTCTCGGGTCAGAGGCTCAAAGTCGAGAAGAGGTAACGACCGACCTCGAAGCGTTCGTCGCTTATATCAGCCTCATCGGAGTGGGTCAGGGTTGTACGCCCAGCTTCTCATTGCCCTCTCTTTTGCGGTCGCTTCCTATCAGGATATCAAGGAGCGGGCGGTCAGCGACCTAGTCTGGATACCGGCGCTTGTGGGCGCCGGATATGTCGTCTATTCCTTCTACACTTTGCAAACGACGCAAAGCCTTGAGTTCCTGATCGTCAAGATTGTCCTCATCGGAGGCATTGCGCTGGCCTTCGCCTTCTTCGGAGGGATTGGCCAGGCAGATGCCATCGCGATAGCATTCGTCGCCTCTGACCCGTACCCCCTCTCCCCGGTCCCGCCCCTCTTCGCCGGAGCGTTCGTGGCGCTTTCGCACATCGGATATGAGTATGCAGTCGGAAACGCCAGGGGTGGCCGAAAGATCCCCATGGAGCAGTTCCTCCGCGAACAGCGCTGGATACCCAAGGCGGTAATCGCTGACGGGGTCAGGACCGAAGTCAACAGTGACGTCAACGTTGCGCGTGAAGAGGTGGAGGCGAAAAAATTGCAAGATGCGTCCGTAGAGGTGAGTTACGGAGTCCCGACGGTGGCGTATCTCGGCATCGGCTATGTGGCCTACCTGGTCTACCTCGTATTGTTCAATCTTCCCGCTTTCCTTTCCCTCCCCTAGAAAGGGCGCTGGCCGGACAGTTCACATTATATCCGCATTGGCAGGAGCTCTGGAGACAGATGCAATTCATTGTCCTTGAGGGATTCTCGGGGACAGGCAAGACATCACTCGCTTCTGGGTTGGAGAAGCAGGGATGGCTCAGGCTCCAGGAGTCCGCCCATGCAGTCCCAAAGGATGTCCCGGTAGCCGACAGGGCCGACACTCCCGCAGACTTCAGTCTTCTTGGAGCCACCTTGGTGTACAGTTCCATAATCTCGAAACTGAGGAGGACGAGAAACATAGTCTCAGAAGGGTATCTGCTGTCAGACCTCGCCTACGCCAAAATCAGGTTCGAGCTCAAGAAGAGCGATGCCTACCCGGCCATGTTTACGATGTGCAGGAGAATCCTTCAGGAGACCGCGATGAGGCCTGACCTCTACATCCTCCTCAAGGCAGGCCCGGAGACAATCGACCTCAGACAAAAGAACAAAGACGAGAGGGAGAGGAACATG
>DATDGE010000058.1:0-4814 GCA_036522255.1 Nitrososphaerales archaeon
GGAATGGCAGGCACCCAGGCAATCGACGACGACGGCCTGCTGCAGCTCGACGTCGACATCCTCTGCCCCGCAGCTCTCGAGAATGCCATAACCCCGGATATCGCCACAGGAGTCAGGGCAAAGATGATTGTAGAGTGCGCCAACGGCCCCACCACTCCAGCAGCGGACAAGATACTCGACTCGAACAAAGTCTTTCTGGTCCCAGACATCCTCGCCAACTCAGGTGGTGTAATCGTAAGCTACCTGGAGTGGGTCCAAAATCTCGGCAGGATAAGCTGGCCTGAGTCGGAAGTCAACGGGAAGCTCGAGGACAAGATCACCGGGGCCTTCAATGAAGTGTACAAGACCTCGCAAAAGCATTCAACATCGATGAGGACCGCCGCCCTAATGGTCGGAGTTGGAAGGGTGGCGGATGCGATCAGGACTCTAGGAATATTCCCCTAGAGCCCCGTTCTTACTTTTCTGAGGATATCATTCGTTCAAGTTCGTGAACCATCGGAGCGCTGCCTATGTACGCAGGAGACGTCTCTGAAAGTGTTGAAGGAGTGATGTCCAATATGTCCCTGCTTCCGTCGCTCGCATACCCCCCGGCATCTTCGTTGATGTAGGCCATCGGGGCCGTCTCGTAGAGCACTCTGAGCTTGCCTTGAGGCTTCTTTAGCAGTTGTGGGTAAGCGAAAATGCCTCCCTTGGATAGGACCTGGTTGTAATCTCCGACGAACGTTCCACAATATCTTATGCGCATTCCCCTTTCCTCGAGAGAGTCGACGAACTTGCGGACGGGTGTTATCCAGTCTTTCCTGAAGCCTCCGAAGCCGTAGACCTCTGGCTTGTTGGGAAGCTTTAGGTTCACCCCGAGCAAGTCGAATGATATCTTCGCCCCCTCCCTGACTGCAACAAATCGATGCACTCCTTTCCCGAAGGAGAAAGTCAATGTTATCATGGCGCCATAGGTCACGTAGAGGGCGCCCGCAAGGTTCCGGCCGGAAGTGGGAAGACGCCTGGAGTAGAAACCGAAGATGCTGCCCAATGGGTTGTTAGACTCGACATTCGAACTTCCGTCGAGAGGGTCCATGGCGACGCTGAATCCCCCTTTTGCTTCGACGGGTTCAGCCATCTCCTCGGAGGCGACCTCGCGCGCGCAGCCAGTCGCGCTAAGGGCCTCCACGAAGGTGTCGTTGGAAAATACGTCTATGGCCTTCTGCTTCTCCCCTGAAGGATTGACTTCAGCGAGGGGGCCGGATTTGAAAGGTATGTTGTCCCAGACAGTGACACTTGCCTTCGCTATCGCGGAAGTGAGCGAGGCGAGGTCCTTGGGCGCATTGAGCCTTAGAAACTCTTCCAGTTTCACTTGAAACAAGGCCGGGCTTTCAGCCCCCGGATTTAGACGTATGGCGGCAGTATTCGATGAGACATGAAATCTGCGTAAGACTGTTAAATAGCGAACGGGCGGGTCGGCCCATGAAGCAGGACCGGATGGCCCCGTTTCTGAGAAACGGCAAGAGCATCCTCCTAGCCTATGACCAGGGGCTGGAACACGGGCCTTCGGCAGACTTCAACGACGCGAACGTGGACCCGGCAATGATAATGGAGACCGCGGCCAAAGGAGGATTCAACGGCATTGTCTTCCAGAAAGGAACGGCGGAGAGGTTCTTCGATGGGAAGGTCCCTTTGATAGTGAAGCTGAATGGTAAGACTAGTCTTCCCAAGGGGGAGCCGATTTCCAGGCAAGTCTGCAGCGTCGAGAGCGCAGTTTCACTCGGGGCCAAGGGGGTCGGGTACACGATCTACCTCGGGAGCGGGTACGAGGCCGAGATGCTGGCTGAGTTCGGGAAAATCCAGGAGGAGGCACACGAGAAGGGGCTTCCGGCCATCGCTTGGATCTATCCCAGGGGAGCAGCAGTCCAGAACGATACCTCCAGCGAGATCGTTGCCTATGCTGCGCGGGCCGGGCTGGAGCTCGGCGCCGACGCTGTGAAGATCAAGTACACCGGCGATTCGAAGACATTCTCCTGGGCGGTCAAGGCCGCTGCGGGGGTCAGGGTGTTCATGAGCGGCGGACCCAAGGCGCCGACAGACGAGGACTTCCTTCGGCAGGTTAAGGGGGTGATGGACGCTGGGGCGACAGGTTTGGCTGTCGGCCGGAATGTCTGGCAGAACCAAGACCCCTTGGAGATGGCCGATAAGCTGAAGAGAATTATCTTCGGGGACGTGGGAGCGGCCTAGCGACTAATTGCCAGTCCAGTGATTCCTGCCCCGCGATTCGGCAGTAAATCCTCAAATGAGAGGCTTTGAATTCAGCCTTTGGCAAATGGAGGAAACACCAATTGACAAGCAGTTCGGATTAGGGATGAAAGAGCTCGTAGATGCGGGATTGGACTTCGACGAGATTGCGCAAGAGACCATACTCGAGGTCGTCGGCGAAGGTCCCTTTGCAGCCCTCCTACCGAAGATCGATGAACCGATACAATCCCCTTCGACTTTCGTTGGGAAGCTGGCCACAATCCTCCCTGTCACGATTATCAGGAACTTGCTCCTACTGATTGTGCGACGAGCCATAAAGAGCATATCTTCGCCGGGACAGTCAAGCAATTACCCAGAATTCCAAACTCTTGTAAAGAAACTTCTGGCATCACCAACGCAAGAACCTTCGCGCGCAGGTGTTCGGCCTTTGCACGACCACAGGGAGGAAGATGAACTTGACCGACTGGTTGGACATAGAACCGATTAACTTGGTGCAACGCAAAGAAAATTAGCAAAAGCAAAAAAAGCCTAATAAGTCCCCATTGAAAAGTCGTTTATTATCAACGCGCTACCCTCATGGCAAGAGATTTCGATGAACTATTGGACGAAACGATCGTGAATACATTGGGGCAAGTTTTGGGAAACGAACCGGCTAAAGCTTTGATGTTCCATATGGGCGCAAAAGCTTCTGCATCTGGAGCGAAATCATTCTCGGGAGCCTTGGAGCGGGTTACCGGGAGTGCATCTGTTGTTGTTGAGAAACTGATCGTCAAGGCGCTTTTCAGCAGGATAGGATTGAAGTTAGAGGATAATGGGGGAGCGTTTTCGTTTGAGAACTCGATACTTCGCGCTCAGACATTCATGATTCAAGGAAGCAAGGCCTAATGGCTCCATCCCTGGAAGGTAAGGAATTGCTTGAACGATTGCTGAGTTCCGAATCGAAAGGAGAGCTTCTCATGCTCTTTCACAAGAATCCAGGCATAGTCGACTCAATCGAGGGAGTCGCCAGGAGAATAGGGAAGGGGAAGGACCAAATTGAAGGAGACGTCAAAGATTTCGTCGATCTCGGCCTGTTCAACACAGTCACTGCTGGGAAGATGGTTCTGATATCATTTAGCAAAGAAAGGGACAGAGAAATTCAGGACTCCGTCACGAGGTACATCAAGGGCGGGCCCAAATGAGCGCCAGCAAGAATGGACGGGTTCAGACTGGAATACAGGACCTTGATAGGATGCTACACGGCGGTTTCATGAAAGGCGACTCGGTTCTCCTCGCGGGCAGCGCGGGGACGGGGAAAACAACCATTGGCCTTCAATACCTTATGCAAGGCGTATCCGACGGAGAACCGGGAATCTACCTGACCTTCGAAGAGCTTCCCGACCAGTTGTACAGGGACGCTGGGAATTTCGGGTGGGACCTAAGAAAGCTGGAGGAAGAAAACAAGATGAAGGTCATCTGCACATCGCCCGACGTGCTGATGGAGCCGAGCGGGCTGGAAGCCATCCTTAGCGGACCCGTCAAGGAGATGAATGCCCGAAGGATCGTAGTCGACTCTCTCAGTCACTTCAACATGTTCATGAGGCCTGAATCGCTCAGGATGCAGGTTTACAGGAACGTCATGTACTTCAAGACCAAAGGTTTGAGTTCAATTCTGATTTGGGAAGCCTCTCAGTCCATCGGGTCGTCATTCTCAATCTCGGAAGAAGGGATCAGCTTCCTCACAGATTGCATCGTCCTTTTGAAACTCATTGAAATCAATTCGAGTTTGAGGAGGGGGGTGGTCATAATGAAGATGAGAGGGAGCCAGCACGACCATAGGCTTAGAGAATACGAAATCACGCCTACCGGAGTGAAAGTCTCCGGTTCCTTCGAAAACTACGAGGGTCTCATGGGTGGCACACCAACGAGGGCCGCTTCGGAAAAGTTTGCGGAGCTCTTCAGCAAAGCAGCCAAAGGAAAATAAGAACATGGTAAGCGAAATAGTAGCCGTCATTTACGCCTACACTTTAGTCGAGCTAATCCTCGATGTGCTGGCGGTGGTTTACGCATATCGCCTGACCAAGATAACGGGGGCATTCAGAGGCTGGTTACTGATGATCCTTGCAGTGGTGTTGATCACAGTTCAGGGAACTTCTTCGATTTTGACGCTCGTACTTTTCTTTCCCGAAGCGCAGCTTGAATCACTTATCTCAAGTGTGGGCACAGCTGCGCTGATCCAAGGAGCGATAATAGGCATCGCACTTTCCGCTTCCCTCTTTGGGGCGATGTTCGAGCTCTTCCGGACTTTTAAGAGGCTTCAGACTGGACAATCAAGCAAGCAATCGGACTAGGTATCAATGTAGCCCGGCTAGGGGATGGTGCTAGGTAGGGGCTTTTATCGGGATTATTACCCAAAGGGGTCTGGGGTCCACTTCCGGGAGGCGCCCTTGCTGGGGCCAGTGTAGGCAGGCGCTCCAACTAACTGCTGGATTGGTCCGCGTCGCCATGCCCCGTCCTTTTGAGGAGGGCTGAATAGCGAGGGTCACTCCTGTATCCATCAAATTCAGTGTCAAAGACAATCCTGTGCACAA
>DATDGE010000059.1:0-8264 GCA_036522255.1 Nitrososphaerales archaeon
TTTACCCCGACGTAGCCCCGTCCGCCGCCCAGAACTCTGGGATGGTTTCTCTTGCGTATTGAGGATACTCTTTGACAAGATCGCGTAATCGTCTTCCTTGGTTGAAGTGCTCGTCCCGAATTATTACTTCGAATGCCGACATAAGCAGCAATGGTTATTACTAGTTCAACGCAATGATTGGTGAGAGGTGGGGAGACAACAGATGCCAATGGCCTTTGTATTAGTCAACGCAGATTTAGGCGCTGAAGAGGACTTGCTGAAGAAGCTCAGGGAGATTCAAAACGTCAAGGACGTCTACGTTGTGTATGGCGTCTACGACATCGTCGCCAGGGTGGAAGCTGACACGATGGAGAAAGTCAAAGAGACCATCACATGGAACATACGCAGACTCGACAAAGTGAGGAGCACCCTCACCATGATCGTCGTCGAAGCGTAGCCGTACGTTTCCGCCCACGTTAAAATAAGTCGCTGCCTGTTGATGATGTGATGCACTGCCTGGTAGGCATCGACGACACCGATTCTTCCCGTGGGTACTGCACGACCTATCTGGCGTATCGCATCGCGACAGACCTGCGCCCCGACATCAAGGTGCTTGCGTATCCCAGGTTGGTGAGGCTCAACCCGAACATCCCGTTCAAGACCCGGGGCAACGCTGCCGTCTGCCTTCACATCGAGGCCTCCGACCCCGAGGTTGCATTCGAGAGGCTCGCCGCCAAGGTAACAGAACTGTCCGATGTCGGCGGTGGGGCCAACTCAGGCATGGTCTTCCTGGAAGACTCTTCCAGGGCGAATCAGTTCGAGCCGTTGTATTTCGAGGCCCTGACAGGAGTAGTGAGCCCGCACAAAGTGAGACGACTCCTGCGAGAGCTGGGGATGAGGACGTTGGAGCTTGGAAACGGAATGGGACTGGTCGGTGCGGCCGGTGCGCTCGGCTTCGACGAACGTTTCGACCACACCTACGAGCTGATCGCCTACCGCCGGAAGGAATTCTGGGGAACGCAGCGTGCCATCGACTCCTCCTCCGTCAGGAACATGGACTCAGAGACGTTCCCTCACACCTTCAACAACTATGATTACCAAAAAAGGAAGGTACTGATAGCTCCACATGGACCAGACCCGGTATTCGCAGGTGTTAGAGGGGACTCACCAGATGCGGTGATCAGAGCGTTTCGCATGCTCACCTTCGACGAGGCCACCGATGGACACATGGTCTACGTCTCCAATCAGCACACCGACGCTCATCTGAAACGGGAGCTGAACTGGAAGGTCTACTCGTCTGGGTGGTTCGATGGGACCGTGACCGAGGTCCGCGTGGGAGCCGGGGGTCACGTCTACGTTACCATCCAAGCCGACGGAAGCGAACGTTTCGCAGCAGCCTACGAACCGACCGGGGACCTGAGAAGGACGACGAAGCTCCTTCAGCCCGGAGATAGAGTCAGGGCCTTCGGGGGGGTGCGCAGAGCCACATCCCTGCACCCGAAGATGCTGAATCTGGAGAAGCTCGAGTTCATTTCCTCAGCCGGAAAAAGGCCCTCGCTTCCCCGGGGAACCTACATCGCGTCGCCCCGAGCAAACAGGCACCTCACGAAACCGCTGATAAGATACGGCCTAGAGAACCACAAGACGGAACAGGCCGTTGACGACTGGTTGGCTTCGGCGCCTAGATTGCCGACAGTGCCTGCGAGAAGTCACTGACCAGATCTTCGACATCCTCTATCCCGACCGAAACCCTGACCAGAGTATCTGGAATCCCTGTCTTCTCCCTTTCCTTCGCTGACATCTGGGTGTGCGTCATATTGTATGGCTGCGAAACGAGGGTCCCGATTCCGCCAAGGCTCGCTGCGAGGCTCGCGATCTTCAGCGACTCGGTGAACTTCATCGCGTCTTTTGTGGACCCTTTGATTTCGATGCTCATCATGCCCCCGAAGCCCTTCATCTGCCTCTTCGCCAGCGCGTGTTGCGGATGTGTCTCCAGTCCTGGATAGTGCACCTCCGAGACTTTCTTGTGCCTGGAGAGGAACCCAGCAAGGGCCATTGCGTTCGAGTTCTGCTGCCTGACCCTTATCGCCATGGTCTTCATGCCTCTGAGCACGAGCCAGGCGGGGAGCGGGTCGAGCGTCCCACCGAAGTCCCTCCTCATCATCTTGATTGCATGCGCCTTCTTCTTGCTGGTCACAGCGGCACCAGCGATAAGGTCGGAGTGACCGTTGAGGTATTTTGTCGCACTGTGAAGCACAACGTCGGCCCCAAGCTCTAGCGGGTTCTGATTGATGGGGGAAGCGAACGTGTTGTCCACCATCAGAATCGCGCCTCCCTGGTGGGCGAGCTTTGCCGCCTTCGCCAGGTCCACCAGCTTCAAGGTGGGGTTGGTCGGCGACTCCACATAGACGATTCCCGTGTCCTTCCTGATTCCTTTCTCTATCGCTCCGAGGTCTGTCGTCTCCACGAGGTCGGTGCTGAACCCCAGGTCAGGCAGAAGATCGTGAATAAGCGAGTAGGCTCCGCCGTACAGGTCGCGGATTCCCAGGACGTGGGTCCCTTTCTTGAGGAACGAGAAGACTGACGTCGAAATCGCTGCCATCCCAGAGGAAAACGCGGCCGCATCCCCTCCATGCTCAAGAGCAGTGAGTTTCCTCTCAAGGGTGACGACCGTGGGGTTGTCCCATCTCGAATAGACATACCCCTTCTTCCCCGCCACTGCCACGGGTACCTCTTCAGCTTTAGTGAAGCCGAAGGTCGCCGTTTCATAAATCGGGGTATTTATGGAGCCAGTGCGCTCATCATACGGTTCTGCTTCGTGGACCGATCTGGTGGAATCCCCGGTCAAACGTGGTTCACCTCGAGGGCGGGCGTAAATACGTAGCGAAACCCTCAGGGTCGCCCGGACATCAACACTGCTGACTCTACCAGTTTTGAGCTTCTCACAACAATCGGTTACAAACCAGGGGTTTACAGAAGATACAAGACCTTGGGGTCTGGGAACTTTGCATAGCCCGCCGCAGAGATGTAATTCGGTTCTACAACAGGATAGGATTTAGCATTTCAAGGAAGCAACAGAAACTCAAAAGGATGCTGCTCAGATTAAGAATGATTCAAGATACGACTTGAATAGCGAGGGGAGGATTTGAACAAACGGAGGGGTTTTGCCCCTTCTCCGCTCTGCGGGTCTCCTAGCTTTCGCTTATGAGCCCGCCGGGATGATCCTTACCCCCACAGGGGGTCTGGCTTCCCCACCTCGCTGAAGAGTGGCCCGGACTAGGCACCTTATATCTTTCTGCGCTTTCTGTAACGCGTCGGTCTTGGACAATCGGCAAAGAACTCCTCAACGGTCAAATTACCCTTGAGCGTCGCGACACGAGTGAAGGTTCTTAGGATTTTATCAGTACGACATTTCTTGGATGGATCTTTCAAGTGGGGTGCGATTCTACGCAGGACTTTCAGCGCCTTTTGGTGAGATGCTGAAACGTACCAGCCCTTGAAGACTCCGTGATCTCTCCTCGGAAATGGATTCACATTCATTATCCTCCCAGCTTCATCTATGATAGGTCTTGACGTGCAATAGATTCTGATGCGGGGAAACATCGTCCCTCTGTCCTTCCTATATCTGATGCTGATGAAACCCTCGCCGTCCACAAGCCCAGCAAGCCAACCTGTTTCTAGGAACTCGCGTTCCTTTCTCTTCAACAGATATTCAGAACCGACGCCCTAAAAAGCACCAATGATGCCTTCGTTCAGCTAAGCCAATATCTGCATACACGCCGCCCTGCGATAGGTGCAGCACGTGCACTTCCCGCAACTCTCGTAATCCTTGTGCCGGCACACCTTGCAGATGCAGGAAGCCATGAAACGCTATCTCTACTGTGACGCTTTAAGCTTCTCGAAGATCAGCTTCTCAGGGTCTTCCCCAAGCTCTTGTTGCAATGACTCCTTCAAAGCGAGGAGCCTCCCTACGTCATGGGACTTGATTCTGAACCTGCGTACTTCTTCTTCGAAGGGCCTCACCTTGTTCCTGTCGACCATCTTATCCGCGAAGCAGACGACCCTCTCCTCCAGAGTTCGGGGGATATAGTCAAAGTCCGGAAGGCCCAGGCGGGTTGACTCCTCGGCTGCGATCCCTGCTCCCACATGCTTCCTGACAATCTCGACCACCTTATTGTCTGCCCCTTCACCTTCCACGATCTGCGACCCTTCTACGCCATGTCTGATCGTCTGCGTCTTTGAGCGGCCGATGTCGTGGAGCATGGCAGCCGCGACCACCGCTTCTACGTCCACCTCTTGCCCCCTCTTGGCGAGTTCCTCGGCAAGGACCCTGGCCACCTTTGTCACAGTCTGGCAATGTTCTATGATGATTTGGTCCGACCCGTACTTCCTGTGCAGAGCGACGGCCTCCCCCTCGGAGGGGATCACTTGGCCAGTTCCTCTTCGAGTTGTTTGATCTTCCAGCGGAGCGCGTCCTTCAGCTCTGCGTTGTCAAGTCGATTCAGGGGTTTGCTGCAGGTGGGGCATTTGAAGAAGTTCTCCATGGCATCCTCGAAGGTCCTGGTGAGGCAGGTAGCGGTGCCGCAGTAGTAGAACTCATGTGTTTCTTCATAGTCCAGCCTCTGCCTGAGCCTGTTCAGCACCTTCCGCCTTTGGGTCTGGATGAAACCGTCCGTCTGGTCCCGCTGGGCCTTCCACCTGTAGACGAACCATCCTCTCTTGGGGTCCCGCACCCTTACTCCGGTGATCAGGCTTCGGCCGAAGAGGTCGTAGAGGGACTTCCTTACCGTCTTGATCTTCAGGCCGGTGGCTGACGCGATCTCCTCATCGGTCGCGTTTTCGTTGTTGAGAAGTGCTCTCGCTACGCGAACGTAGTCCGGCCCTCCGATGAGTCCGGCTACTTTTACAAATGTGTCTTCGTATTCGATTTTCAATTTTCTACAACCCTCTTGCCATGGGCAGAAGGCAAGATTCTGAGTCTACTTTTGTGAAACGTCCTCTTAAGTTCTTCCCCGGATTGAACTTCATGTAGCACGATCGCAAGGGCAGCGATTTCCGAGTGGGGCTGCGAAGTAACACCGACGTTGTAGTCAGCCTCATGATACACTTTCCCCGGCACTTTGGGACCCCCCACCACCAAAAGAAACTTGTCCAGCTCCCGCAGTTTTGGGACCACCTCTTGGAGCGGCGCTCCATACATTGTCAGGTGGACCACGCTCCTTCCCTCGTTCTTTGCATCACGAATCACCTTCCTCCAGGGAGTCCCTAGGATGACCCTGAATTCCCCTCCCCAGGTCCTGTTGACCCTTTCCAAGGTCCCCGTGACGTCCTTCTCAGCGTCTTCAAGATAGATCAATTCAGCTCCCAGAGCCCTTGAGACCAGGCACAGGTGGGTGAGGGTCCTGTCGTCCCTCACATACCTCTGGCCGAGCCTAAGGACCCAGATGCTCTTTGGAGACATTTCCCTCATTACCCTCTGCTGAGGTGGATAGATGAAGGATTGCACCTCGATGGTAGTCGCAATCCTCTTGCTGCTGGCCACTATCTTCATGGTTGGCACCGCTTTTCCCTTCTGACAACTACCCTTTCCTGGCTGGTCAAAAGAACTGGCACGACGCTGTCTATCAAGACCTTGTCCTTCCCGAACGACCTCTACATTCCCCTCAATCTTATCTAGCCAGGCTGGCGACCATGACAATGATGGCCGACCCGACGGTCATAGCGATCCTGACCTTTCTCCACATAGCATCAGCAATCGGCTGGTTGGGGGCGGTAGTGTTTTTCTTATCCGTAATCGGGCCTTCAGTCCGGAAGTTCACGCCCGCCGCCTCGCTCGAATTCCTTACAAAGGTCGGCCCTAGGCAGATCAGGTACTTCGCGGGGGTCGCGACTTCAACGATAGTCTTCGGCCTGGCTCTGCTCTTCGCCGCGTTCGGGACCGATTATTCGGCCTGGCCGCGATACATCGAGGCAGGGTTCTCCTTGGGGCTGCTCGCCTATCTAATCGCCCTCGTGGTAGTAATCCCAAGCTTCCTCAGAGTAGAAAAGATCGCCCACCAAATCATGAGCAACCCACAGGCCGGGCCCCCGCCTCCAGAACTGGCTCGGTATCTCAAGAGGGGGAACCAAGCAGTGGTCTCCGTTGCACTCATTCTTCTTCTCGCATTGTTGTTCATGGTCCTCAGCGCCGTTTTCGGGTAACCAGACCTAGCCTGGCCACACCTTTTATCGAGCTTTCTACGCCGCCCCAGTTTTGCCTTCTCCTGGGGACTTCAGGCGCGTATCGATCATGGTCGATTACCTGTTCGGTAAGGGGGTGAGCAGGGCCCTCCCGAGGAAAGGCTTCCGGCTTCAGTACTCGCGAAGGTCAGGCCGTGTCAAACTCATATTCCACGACGAAAAGCTGTTCGCGACGGTCAAGCCCAACGGGGCCATGGCCCTCTCCATCTACGGAGCTTCCATCCTTTCGAAGACCTCAAAGTTCAGGGAGAACTGCGTCCAAGTCTCCGACGACGTCGTAGAGTTCGTGAAAGGTAACAAGTCCGTCTTCTGCAAATTCGTCCAATGGGCGGGGAAGAACGTCTATCCGAAGAGCGAGGTTGCGGTTCTCGATGAGAAGGGGAAGGTCGTGGGCGTGGGGATGGCCGTCGTCAATGGGGCATTCATGCGACAGTTTAAGACCGGGGTCGCAGTGAAGGTCAGAGCAGGTCTCAAAAAATGAAGATGGACAACAGAAACGCCAGAAGGATGATGGACCGCCTCGGGATCGACATGAAGGAGATACCGAACGTCGAGGAGGTAATCATCAAGACTCCGGACAGGGAGTTGCACATCACCAACGCCTCGGTCTCCGAGGTCAACGCCCAGGGGAACAGGGTATTCCAGGTGGCGGGAGAGGTCGAAGAGGTCGAGGTCGAGAAGAAGAGCTTCAGCGACGAGGACATACTTCTCGTCCAGCAACAGACGGGAGTATCGAAGGAGCGAGCTATGGCAGCACTGGAAGAGTCAGACGGAGAGGTCGCCAGGGCCATACTGAAACTGACCTCCTAGGATATTCTCTATTTCCGATAGTAGAAAGTTGGGCTCTTGAGTTGGCGGTCGGCTTCATCCCAATCGACCTTTCCATCGGTGTTGTCCCATTGGACAAAGGAGGCGCCCTCGCCAGCCCATTCGGCAAATCTCTTGACGGCTGTGGCGTGAGGCTCAGAGGTCACGAAGGGTCCTATGGCTTTGCGGTCCTTCCAGACTGAATAGGTCCAGAATCGCCTGTGCGGGAAGTCTGTCTTCAACCCATACCTCACCACGCCTTCCGTTCTTCCAAGCTGTCGCTCCACACGTCCAGACATGCGGAAGAAAGCGATGACGTGCCTCCAGCGCCCGACGGGTAAGTAGGTAGCAACACTGGTGTATTCAGCGACGTCTGCTGGGCTGACTTCGACAACTTTCTCGACCAAGAATCCCCACTGTCACGACGCGAGATAACAAGTCTTCGGTGTCGGGCTATGCGCCCAGAACTTCCAGCGCCTTTGTCGTAAGCTTTCGATCTTTGGTCAGATAACCGCTTGAGGTCAACGTCGAGGTCTCAGTCTCGATGGCATCTTTGTCCATGGAGAGCATTCTTCCTATGTCATTGGAGTTTTTCATGCCCTGTCTATAACATCGCAAAACGATGAATTGTGATCGCGATATGTCAGAAGGAAGCGTCGCGGGGATGCTTGCCTGGGCTCCCATTCCGCCCATTCCCATTCCACCCATCATCCCAGGGAAGTTCATTTTGCTCATCATTTCATCTGGCGAAGGCATTGTCGCTGCCGCCATCACACTTCTTGCGGAATGTCCTACTCGGCTGAGAACCTGGTAGAGGACTAGCCCGGTCGCCCCACCTGGAACTAGTGCGGCGAATGGGCTGCCAGCGACTGATGATCCGCCCAATCCATATATCTGAAAGATGGATGACATGTCAAAACCCAAGATTGCCTGCGGATCCAACCCAATGGGCTTCAGGTACCCATAAAGGAAGAGGATGACTAGTATTGAAACAACGGCGGAAACCATGGCTCTAGCGACCCTGCTGAGCTTTCCCAACCCTGCAAACGGAAGACGCTCTCAAATTTATCCGTTACGCATGGTCGACGAGAGCGACTGGACTTGTTCTTCAGGTCGGGGCCCCATGGCCAGAGTATACGTTTAATTACATAAAACCGAGGCAGACGAAAAACAATCTTACATGAGTTCTGCGATTGAAGAGACTGTCAAGGCTCTCGTCGGATTCGAATCGGAGCTCG
>DATDGE010000060.1:0-4748 GCA_036522255.1 Nitrososphaerales archaeon
GAAGGGAGTTCCATCAGCGCAGCTTCGCTGCTCGAACCAAACTCGGTTACCATGCTCGGGAGAAGTCGTCTGAGGTCCTCCTTCCCTTGTCTGGTGATTTCGATTCCGTTCTTCTCCATCCCTTTGAGGAAAGGCTCGCTCTTGGAGAGCTGCTTCTCGTCCATCAGCCATTCGTAGCCGATCTTCTGGAGGCCTAGGTCGACCTTCAGTTCTTCTTGTACGTGGGTGTAGAAGTCGATTGAACTGTTCGACAGAATCTGGTTATCTGAAGATGAGAAGGTGTTCCTGAACATCGCGTTGCTTCTCCCAGTGTTGCCCTGGCCCGCCGCGCCGTATCTGTCAACTACCAGAATCCGTTTGTTGGGGTTGTTATTCTTCAGGTGATAAGCAGACGCGACCCCCATTATTCCAGCTCCGATGACGACTACGTCGTATTCGGCCAAGTCTCTCGAATTGTCCAGACTGAATTCTTAATCTTTCTTGCGACGACGGGCCGTCCTGCCCACGGCGTGCAGTTCGACGTGGAATTTCCTCACTCTTTCCTTCCCTTCCTGTACGGTGGCCAGCACCGAACCGTATCGCCTGTTGCTCGCGCTCTTGGCGTACTTCTCTGCGGCCTCCTCACCGTTCCAAAGGGATACAACGACAAACTCGTCCTTATTTCCTACTGCACGAAGAAGGTACATCCTTCTGATGCCTTCCAGCTCGACGCCTGTGGGGGCCACTCGATCCTTGAATGTCCTGACGAACTCAGCTCCCTTGCCCGGCTTAGCCTTGATCGTGATAATCCTGGCGTACCTTGTCTTGCCCGCCAACGTCGTCGCCAGTATCCGCGGCAGGATTCTTATTAATACCGTAAGGCGCAGACCGCGCTTGTAACTTTGCCAGTCAGGGTAGCCATTGATGTAGGTGGCACCTTCACTGACCTATGCGCCCTCAACGAAACCACCGGCGAGTACGCATTCGTGAAGGACTCCACAACCCCCGAGAACTATGCCGGCGGGGTCATAAACGTCGTACGAAAGAGCGGAATTCCGGGGAAAGAAATGAACAGGTTCATCGGAACGGGTTCCACCATGGTGATAAACGCGCTAACGGAAAGGAAGGGCGCAAAGACAATCCTGGTCACAACCAAGGGATTCCGGGATGTCCTCGAGATTGGAAGGTCGAACAGGACCGACATTTACAACTTCAGATACGAAAAACCGAAACCATTCGTGCCCAGGCGTTTCAGATACGAGGTCGACGAGCGGATGAGCTACAATGGGGAGGTGATGCGGCCTTTGAACGAGGACGACGTGTTGACGGTTGCGGAAGCCTGCAACCGAAACAAGGCCGAAGCAGTGGCGATCGCATTCTACAATGCGTACGCGAACCCGAAGCACGAATTGGAGTGCTATGAGATTCTCAAGAACAAAGTCAAAACGCCGTACATCACAATGTCTCACGAGCTCTCGAGAGAGTGGAGGGAGTACGAACGGGTGAACACCACCGTCCTGAATGCCTTCGTCCAGCCCAAGGTCCACCAGTACCTTACCACACTCGAACGCGAACTCAGGAGGCTGGGAGCAAAGATAGGAGCTCACGTGATGCAGAGCAACGGCGGAATTGCTACCTTCGAGCAGGGAAGGAAGACCCCGATCTACCAGGTCGAGTCTGGCCCGATCGGAGGAGTCATAGGGGCGCAGGCCATTGGCAAGGCAATCGGAGCCGATGTGATCACCCTTGACGTAGGCGGGACGACGGCCAAGACATCGCTGATCGACTCTGGCAGAATGAAAATAAACACGGAATATTTCATTGGCAGGAACCAGTTCTTTTCAGGCTACCCGGTCAAGGCGCCCGTCGTGGACATTGTCGAAATCGGCGCGGGCGGGGGAAGCATCGCCTGGGTCGACGAGCTTGGTTCGTTGAAGGTGGGGCCGCAGAGCGCAGGAGCCGACCCGGGCCCTGCATGTCAGAACAAAGGGGGCACCGACCCGACGCTAACCGATGCCTTCGTCCTCACCGGGGTTATCGACCCGAACTACTTCCTCGGAGGCGAAATCAAACTTAGGCCGGAGCTCGCGGAGAAGGCCTACCGCGGGGTTGGCGGAAAGATGCACATGAAGACCATCGACGCAGCGATCGGCGCCATCGAAATCGCGACAGCTAACATGGTGAACGCGATCAAGCTGGTGTCCGTTCGCAGAGGTTACGACCCCAGAGATTTCGCCATGGTGGCCTTCGGTGGAGGGGGCCCCATGTTCGCTGTTTCGCTCGCTCAGGAACTCGGCATCAAGAAAGTCGTGGTCCCGAAGGTTCCAGGGGTCTTTTCGGCCTGGGGAATGCTCATGACAGACCTGCGTCACGACTACATTCGTACTAAGGTCGTGGGCCTGGAGTCGAGCAAACTCGGTGAGCTCCAAGGAATACTCGACGAGATGAAGAAAGATGGCACGAAGCAGCTTGAGTCCGAAGGAATCAAGTCGAGCGAGATGAGGTTCGAGGGATTCTTCGACATACGCTACCTGGGTCAGGAGCACACAATACCCACCCCCGTACCAATGGATGTGAAATCGGCTGAATCACTCGCTGTAATTGGCCGGCGTTTCCACGACCTCCATTTCAAGGCCTACACATTCAATCTGAATGACCCGACCGAAGTCGTGAACATACGCGTGGTAGCATTCGGGAAGGTCAAGAAGCAGCCGCTCAAACCCAGGAGGGCGGCGAGAAGGGCTAGGGCGAAACAGTCCAGGACGAGGTCAGTGTACCTGGACGAGTCCGGGTTCAGACGCATCCCTGTCTTCTCCAGGGATTCGATTCCTGTGGGAGCGAAGATACGTGGGCCGGCAATCATCGAAGAGCCGACTGCTACGACAATACTCAAGAAAGGAAACCTGATGACCATCGACAGGTACGGCAACTTGGTGGTGGAGGTCTAGCAAATGGCCAAGCTATCGGACTTCACCCTGGACATAATCGAGAGCAGCCTGATCGCATCGGCGGAAGAGACGTTCTCGGCCTTCGGGAGAGCCAGCAAGAGCCCTGTCATCTACGAGGTCCTCGACTACGCGGCGGGCCTCACAGATGCAGACGGCCTACTCATAGCCCAGGCGAACGGCGTCCCCGGTTTCCTCGGAACACTCGACATGGCAGTGCAAGACTGCATCAAGAAATTCGGGAAAGATGGATTCTCACCCGGCGACATATGTATCGTCAACATCCCATACACCAGCGGCACCCACCTCAACGACGTGAACCTCATCATGCCAGTGTTCGTCCAGGGCCGGATCGTCGCATACTCTGCGATCAAGGGCCACTGGAGCGAGGTCGGTGGGATGCACTTCGGGAGCTGGACTTCGGATTCCACGGAGATCTATCAGGAGGGGCTCATCTTCCCTCCCATCAAACTGTTCGAGAAAGGCAAAGTGAATCAGGCGATGGTCGACATGATCAGGGCGAACGTCAGGACACCCGACATGACTCTTGGGGACATGGAAGCGCACGCGGCGTCGCTAAGGGTCGGGGCGAAGAGGATTGAGGACCTGTGCAAGAAGTACGGAGTCAACACCGTACTCGAAGCGATGGATAGGATCCAAAAGAAAGGAGAGAAGATCACCAAACTTAGGCTGAAGGAGCTCCCGCACGGCACTTTTGAGGTCGAGGACACTGTCGACGACGACGGGATCACCGACACTCCAGTCCCCGTCAGGGCGAAGATCACCATATCCGACGACGAATTCATCGTCGACCTAAGAGGTTCGGGGAAGCAGGCCAGGGGTTCGATCAACTGCCCCTGGTGCGCCACAGTCTCAGCCGCAAGGGCGATCTTCAAGGCTGTCACTGACACTCACGGCCCGGTAAGCGACGGGAACTTCAGGGCGCTCAAAGTGATTGCTGACCCCGGAACTATCTTCAAGCCGAATCCACCCGCTCCGACATCCACCTACTGGGAATCCATGGCCTTCATCACAGACCTCGTGTGGCACGCATTGGCGCCCATGATTCCTGACAAGCTGTCGGCTGGGCACTTCCTAAGCGTCTGCGCGACAATAGTCGGGGGGATGGACGACAGGACAAAGCAGCCCTTCGCCATTGTCGAGCCGCAGCCCGGAGGGTGGGGGGGTGCTCTCGGGAAGGACGGCGAAAGCGGGCTGGTCTGCTCGGGGGACGGGGAGACCTACATCATGTCCAACGAGGTAATAGAGGTCAGGTACCCGATAATCGTAGAGCAGTACGCGCTGAACATCCACGATGGTTCGGGGAAGGGCAAGTTCCGCGGAGGTTTCGGAATCCTGAAAGACTATAGGATAAACAACTCCAACGCGAGCTTCACGTCATCAATGGGGCGCTCCCTCTACCCTTGCTGGGGAATGAACGGAGGGGGAAAAGGCACCCCCAACTACTTCGTGATTGAGAAAGCGAACCAGGTACCCAGGAGACTACGAAAGGTGGCCGCTGAATCTTTGGTTGCCGGTGACCTCATTCAGCTGAAGACCGGAGGAGGGGGCGGTTTCGGGGACCCGTTGGAGAGAGACCCCGATAAGGTCCTGAACGACGTGATCGACGGGTACGTGAGCGTGGAACAGGCAAAGAACGATTATGGCGTCGTCATAGACGAAACACAAATGAAGGTTAGTCATGAATCCACCAAGAGTCTTCGGGGGACTCAACTGAGCCAGACTGAATAGCCTGCTGCCGAATGATTCGGTTCACTGAAGCGGCTGATAAGCTCTAAATAACCTTCAGGGCTTCAAGCTCGA
>DATDGE010000061.1:0-2095 GCA_036522255.1 Nitrososphaerales archaeon
ACCGTGGTGGACAGAAGTTACGCTTTGAACGAAGTCGCCGATGCCATGAGGTATCTCGAGGGGTGGCACGCCAAAGGGAAGATCATCATAACCATTTGATGAGTGTCACTTTACGACCTCATACGTAACATGTGTGACTTCTTTTGAGCCGACCGCTTCCCTGATTTTCACACTGACGCTCTTGTTCAATCCAGAAAATAGTGGAACACCCTGACCGAAAAACACAGGCGAATAGTGGATAGTAAATTCGTCCACCAATCCAGCATTGAGAAACTGCTGGATGACATTGGCTCCTCCGGAGATTCGGATGTCCCTGTCCCCGACGGCTTTTCGAGCCTGTCCCAGAGCGCTTTCAATGCCGTCATTCACAAAGTAGAAGGTGGTGCCGCCAGAGCGCTCCCAGGGCTTGCGAGCCTCATGGGTTAAAACGAAGACCGGAGTGTGAAATGGTGCATCTTCGGGCCAGGAGCGTTCTCCCCCTTCGAACATCCGCTTGCCCATTACGCTCACCCCAGTGCGATTGAAGATCTCTTCCAACACCCGGTTGTCATGGCCGGTTTCTCCGCCTTCGCCAAGCTTCAGGTTCTCGCGGAAGAACCGCTGCTGGAACACCCAATTCTGGAGCTTCATCCACTGAGCAAGCCAATCCTTGTATTCCGGGTCTCCGGCATGGGCCATTTCCATCCCTTCGGGAGCGACATAGCCGTCGAGGGAAGCTACGACATCGAAGAAAACTTTAGTCACATCAAATCTTCTTCAGTGATTCCCTATAAACGCTGGCTGACGATAATCTGTTGCACTGTAGGGGCGATTCATTGAATTGGTGTCAGCTCAACAATCAGACCTTGGCTCCACCCATACTTCTTGTTCATCAGGGCTGACACGGCCTGCGCCAGGGCTGCCTCTTTCTCTCTGTCAACTTCCCGACCCTTGCCTTTGTACTTAGATTGACCCACCCTGAAGGAGATCAGAGGTTGCCTCCTGATGTTCTGCACCCAGTGAGAGCGCAGTTCGTGTTCAGAAACGAGGTAGAACTTTCCTCCGTGCCCAACAAACCAGATTTCGACATCGTGCGGCCTTCCAGACATCCATCCGGTGGTGGTAAGGTACAGGAATTGTGCTTCTTCCTTGGACACAAGGTCGGAGGGGCCTCGCCGCCATTAAGGTTACTGCATTGAAATGTCCTTTTACGTTCCGCTCGAGCGTCAGAAGGTTTCATTTACCCCCAAACGAAGGAACGTAACATGGTGCGAAGAGGCGGCGACTTCAACGAGCACAATATCGCCGAGTTCCGCAAGAACCACGGAAAAGTCGGCGGCTGGTTCGAGGGGACGCCGTTGCTGCTGATTCACTCATACGGCAGACGCACTGGCAAACTTCGCGTTAACCCGGTGATGTATCTCAGAGACGGTGAGCGCTACCTGGTGTTCGCGTCAAAGGGCGGCTCGGACACGCACCCGGACTGGTTCCTTAACCTCAAAGCCCATCCGGAAGTCGAGATAGAGGTCGGGGACGAAACCCTCGATGTCCACACAGAAGAGGTCACCGGCCCTGAACGAGACATCCTTTACGGGCGCCAGGCCAGCCTGTATCCACAGTTTGCAGAGTATCAGCGCAGGACCAAAAGAATCATCCCAGTAGTTGTTTTCACCAAGAGAAGGAACTAACCTAGGCCCTATTCCGACCGCGTCAAGGCCCGGCGTATGTGCTTTAGCAGGTGAGCGAGGAACCTGTCCGTCCTCTCCAGGTACCTCTGGGTGATCTTGGGCGCAGACAAGAAGTCTTCTTTCAGGTCAGCCAGGTCAACCTTGGGAGAGAAGTAGACGTAGATCGGGATCCCTGCCAGGATAACGATGGAACCGACCACCTTGTCCTGCAGCGAAGTGGAATAGAGGAGGAAGAGACAGACAGCGATACCTAACCACGGCAAGACGCTCTGGCCCAGGAGCTTGGCCTCCTTCCGCTTCTTCAGGAATATGAACGAGACCGAGACCATCAGGAATGAGAAAGCGAGGTTGAGCACCGAGAACGAGATCAGGTTCGAGAGCCCTGAGAAGATTGACAGGGCGAACGCGATTACGCCCTGGACTATCAG
>DATDGE010000062.1:0-3075 GCA_036522255.1 Nitrososphaerales archaeon
CCTTAAGTTTCTTCGTCGCTGCGACCGTCGCCTTGACTGGATCCTTGGTCCGCTTGTACTCATCCTCGACAAGATGAGCTATCACCTCGGTGTCAGTCTCGCTCCGAAACCTGTGCCCCTTGGCGATGAGCGATTTCTTCAGCGGGACATAATTCTCTATTATTCCGTTATGGATGACAGCCACGAGCTCCTTGCAGGATGCGTGGGGATGCGCGTTCTCGTCTGTGACCCCGCCGTGCGTGGCCCATCTGGTGTGTGCCATCCCTATGTTCCCTTTGAGCTTCGATAATTCATGCTCTTCTTCGATTTCGTTCACTCTCCCAATCCCTTTCCGAAGGGCAAGCGACCCGCCGTTGATTGTTACCATCCCCGCCGAGTCGTACCCCCTGTACTCAACTCTCCTCAGACCTTCGAGGAGGATGCCGGCCCCAGGCTCCTCAGCCACGCACCCTACAATCCCGCACATTTCGCGGGACCTCCTCGCGTACACTCTTTAAGTCCCATACAACATTCTACCATACCCTGCATACCCGTCTTGGCATGCTTCGAGAGCCGGACCAGCTTAGATCCCCTGCACCATGCAAAACCGTTTAGTAGTGGTATCGCCGTGCCTGTCAAGTGCCCAAAGAGAAGATCCTGTTCGACCCGAAGTCGGAAACAGGTCCCGCCAAACGAGTCCTAGTCTCCGACAAACCTGACGGCTTCATGTCAGCCTCGGGGAAGGTAGGCCAGAAGGTCCTTGCCCTTCTCTCCTCGGGCCCCAAGTATCCCGCAGAGATGGCCCGAACACTGAACATCCACCACCAGACAATCTACTACCACGTAGGAAGACTCGAAAAGGCAGGCCTTATCTCCCGAGTGCGGAGCGAGCACATACGGGGAGGAGAAGCCAATCTCTTCGCCCTGGCCTCAGACGGTTATGCCGTTGAGTTTCCAGTCAAGGGAGAGTCGATGCCAACGCTTAGGTCCTCGAGCCGTTCAAAGGCCCTCGGACGCTTCTTCAAGGAGTTCTTCGAAAAGGGAGAGTTCGATGGTTGGGTTGTGGTCGGTTCCCCTCTTCAGCACGGCGAGGCCGGAACCCAGGCCAGGGACGGACACTATGCGGTCCAGCTGGGCTTTGCGCTCGGCCAGTTCGTTAACCTTCCATCAAGGTTTCCGGTCAAGCTCGACGTCGACCTAAGAGCGGAGAAGCTCCTCGCATCTAACCTCATTGTCGTCGGCGGTCCGAGGACGAACGTGATAGCAGAGGAAATGAACCCTCATCTGAAGATCAAATTCAGCCAAAGCGGTTTCTGGGGTTCAGTCGTAGACGAAACCGGAAAGTCCTATTCCTCTGAGCTCGACTGCATAGTTGAGAAGGTGCGCAATCCCTGGGACGCCCAGAAGACTTGCGTAATCGTAGCCGGGCTTACGGGAGCGGGTACCAAAGCCGCGATAATCGGGATCTGCAACTTCGCCGAAGTGCTTTTCCAGAAGTACAGGACAGGGGACTACACGGCTCTCCTGAGAGGGGTCGACCGAGACGGAGACGGCAAAGTCGACTCTGTTGATGTGCTAAGGCAGTCTTGAGGTTCTAGGCCCTTCTTCCTCGGCGTCCGCCCTTCTTCCTGGTGGTGTCATGGGGTATTGGGGTCGCATCTTCAATCCTCCCGATCTTGAAGCCCGCCCTGGCAATGGCGCGTATCGCAGCCTGCGCTCCTGGCCCCGGCGTCTTCGGCCCGGTGCCACCAACGGCTCTGACTTTGATGTGCACTGCGGTTATCCCCTTCGATTTTGCAACGTCGGAAGCAGCGGAAGCGCTCCTCATCGCGGCGTAGGGTGATGACTCGAACCTGTCGGCCTTGACATGCCTCCCTCCCGAGGAGACCGATATCGTCTCTGCGCCGGTCAGGTCTGTGATGTGAACGATGGTGTTGTTGTACGACGAGTAAATGTGCACGACACCCCATCTGTCGGCCAGGACCTCTTCCTCAGCCATCCAATGTCACTTCGCCTGGGCCGGCTGCTCTTCTGCCGGGGCCTGTTGGTTCTCCACCTTCGATTCTGCGGGAGGCGAAGGTGTCTCCTCGCGACCGGAGAGCTTGACCCCGTCCTCTTCTTGGCTCCCGACCTCGTATCCTGGTATCGTAATCACTCTTTCGCCGACGGTAACGTGACCGTGAACGATCAACTGCCTGGAATGAAGGGGCGAGAGCGCCATTCCTTTCTTGAAAACCATCGTTTGCAATCTTCTCGAAAGCATGTCCTCCACAGTAAGGCTCAGAATGTCGTCGAGGGATGCAGCCTCACCCACCAACCCTCTCCTCCTCAAGCTGTCGAGTAGTTTGTTCTCCTCCCTGAGCCTGACCGCCTGAGTAGCCGCGAGCAGTGTCCTAGCCTGCTTTCTGACGGAGCTCAGTTTAGTCTGCGCTCTCCAAAGTTCTCTCTTGTTCCTGAGCCCGAAGGTTCCAAGCAGGTACAGCTCCTGTGCCAGCTGGTCTGCCCTCCAGGGGCTCCTGGGCCTGCTATACTGTTTCCTTGCCTTCTTCGGGTCTCCCAAGTCTTATTTCTCTTCCCCCTTCTTGGCTGCTTCCTTGGCGGCCGCGACCAGGGTCGCCTTTCTGACCCCGACCGTCCGGCCTTTCCTCCCGGTGGTCCTCGTTCTTTGACCCCTGACCTTGAGCCCGAGTCCATGCCTAATCCCTTTCCAACTCTTTATGTCCTTTTCGTCTTCGATGTCGTTCTTCTGGACGAAGTCTAGGTCAGAGCCAAGGAGCTGTTTCGATTCTCCCGTCTCTGGGTCTTTCCTTCTGTTGTAAAACCACGCCGGGAGCGAAGCCTTGGCGGTGCTCTGAATTGCTTGCTCCACCTCACGAACTTGGTCCTCGGTAAGCGTACCTAACCTGACTCTCGGGTCGAGGCTGAGCCTGGTCGTAATGACCTGGGCGAAGTTGTATCCTACCCCTTTCAGGTCCGACAGAGCCACGACCAGCTTCTTACCTCCGTCGAGGTCCCTCCCCGATATCCTTACCAGGTGCCTGAATTCCGCCGCTTCCGACATATTCCGAACCTGCCGTTCTCTGTGCTGTTATAAGT
>DATDGE010000063.1:0-3003 GCA_036522255.1 Nitrososphaerales archaeon
GTCCAGGCTGAGGAAGATCATCACAGATTGGCCCCTCACCCCAGACGCAAAGATAATCCTGGGGGAGTACATGGAATCGTCAGCCCTGTCGGGGTGACTCTGAGATTTTTATACGGAAAAATGTCGGGAGTCCCTGATGGAAGCAGCGGACGAGCTAGTATCTCACCTCTCGGGTGGGTCCAGGGTCATCGTTATTGCCGAGAAAGACGTAGACCTGAGGCCTCAGTCCGGGGACAACAAGCTCTTCCTCCTGAAGATTGTGGAAGGCTCGCTAGCTTCCGGGGGGAGGGGTGGTGGTTTCGGGGAGAGACGCGTAATCGAGGTTATGTTCTTCGAACGCAAGAACGGGACCTGGTCTAGGCCTTTCAGGACGGACGACGAGGCTAGCGTGGCTAACTTCGAGGTGCCGTACCACGTCTCCCGGCTCCCCCTCACTCTCCTCGATGGCGCCGAATCGATGGGCTACGGGGTCGTGGAGCCCGATTTGGTCAGTGAGATGGTAAGAAAGGCTGGCATGTCCTCCTCTGCTTAAATAGAATGCACTTCGGCCGGGGCAGTCGAATGAAGGTCCTGGTCACCGGAGCCTCAGGAATGGTAGGCAGGAACCTCATTGACTATCTCGGGCAGGAGGGCGTCGCGACCGTGCCCACCGACCTCAATGGATGGGACATTTCAGGCGACCTTCTCGACGACAGCTTCGTTTCCGGGACTTTGGCTTCGATAGACTTTGACTCCATCGTCCACCTCGCCGCTCTCACGGAAATCAAGAAGACGATCGAAAACCCTCACATGTGCTTCGAAGTCAACTGCGTTGGAACGCTGAACATGTTGGAACTGGCGCGGAAGAAGAACGTCTCAAGAATAATAATCGCGTCGTCGGCCAACGTTTTTGGAGCTCCAAAGGAAAACCCTGTGACCGAGGGCTCACCATTCGACCCGAGGGCACCCTACGACTACTCAAAGTTGGTCTGCGAGAACATGGCGATGGGGTACTACAAATCGAAGTGGCTGCCGATATCGATCACGAGGAGCTGGCTCCTCTTCGGAGAGCACGACCAGCCCTCTCGTGCCGTCGTCCGTTTCATCAGGGCATGCCTCAAGGACGAACCTTTGTCCCTTTTCAATGCAGGCAAGGACACTACGTCACCGACCCACGTCGCCAACTACTCGAAGCTGGTTCTTTCGATCCTGAACGACGAGAGAGCCGTCGGGGAGGCTTTCAATTTCGGAGGCGAAAGGGCCGTGACGATCCGAGAACTCGCCGAGACAATCAAAAGGCTGACCGGTTCCAAATCCGAGCTCAAGTTGCTTCCACCCCGGAGTGAGCTCGAAAAAGACCCTCAGATCAGCTATCCGTCGACGGATAAGGTCAAGAGCCTACTCGGCTATTCGCATGAGTTCACGCTCGAGCAGGGACTGCAGCGTACAATCGAGTGGGTAAGGAAACAGGGTTAGGAAGTAAGTATCAGTTCGACTTTCACGTCGTCAGGGATCCTAAGCTTGGTAATCTGCCTCATTGTCCTGTCGTCCGGTTGAACGTCTAGAATCCTTCTGTGCACCCTCAGTTGCCAGTGGTCGAAGGTGTGACTCCCCTCTCCCGTCGGGGCCTTGCGTGTTGTGATCTTCAACTTCTTTGTTGGGAGCGGTTGGGGGCCTTTGACCTTCACCCCAGTCTTGTCAGCGATATCCCTGATGTCCTTCGACACCCGCTCCAACTCGGGGAGGTTGGTGCTGGTGAGCTTAATCCTGGCAAACTGGGCCATTTTCTTTCATCAACGCCTGAAGTCTCTATTTAGCCGTTGCTCAGGAATAAAACAGATGTGGCACGCGACTCACTTGTCTTAGTTTATTGGGAAAGCCCACTTCTTGCCTTTGCCGTATTCTAGGACTTGGATACTCTTCGTCTCGTAATAATGGTCGAGGCCCTCAATCCCGAGCTCCCTTCCGAAGCCGCTTTGTTTGAAACCCCCGAACGGGACCTCTGCTCTTGCTATTGGCGGAGAGTTGACCCACGTTGTTCCGGCCTCGATCCTTTCGGCCACGTGGTAGGCCCTCTCGACGTCCTTGGTCCAGACTGATGAACCGAGACCAAATGGCGTATCGTTCGCCCTTTGAATGGCTTCTTCCACATCTTTCACTATGAAGATTGGAAGTGCAGGACCGAAGCACTCCTCTCTGGCAATCTTTGCATCGTAGTCAACATCTCCCAAGACCATCGGAACGAGGAAGTGGCCCTTCTGAAGCCCTTCCTCCTTGGGCCTCCCCCCTTTGACTATGTCCTTCGCACCCCTGCTTTCCGCATCTTCAACCATGTCCTCCACCTTCTCCCTCTGCTCCTCTGTATGGACGGGGCCCATATGGGTCGCCTTCTCGAGGCCGTTCCCAACCCTGATCGTCTTCACTTTTTCGACGAAGTTCCTGACGAACTCGTCGGCGATCGATTCGAAAAGGAAGAGCCGCTTGACGGAAGTACAGGACTGGCCGCAGTTCCTGAAGCGTCCCCAGGCCGCGCCCTCAACAGCCAACTCGAGGTCTGCGTCGTCGCAGACGATCATTGGGTCCGACCCTCCGAGTTCGAGGGTCAATCTTTTGATGGATTTGGCGGCGCCCTCCATTATTCTCTTGCCCGTCGCAGTCTCTCCTGTGAAAGCTATCTTCGCCACCTTCGGATTTTCGATGATCTCCTCACCGACTACGCTCCCGGGCCCTGTCACGACGTTCACTGCTCCGGCCGGGAGCCCCGCCTTTGTCAGGAGTGCACCAACCTTGATGTCCGTTATGGGTGTGGTACTCGCAGGCTTGACAACGAAAGTATTCCCGGCCGCAAGACCGGGTGCGACCTTCCATCCCATGAGGGATACAGGAAAGTTCCATGGGAGGATTGCTCCAACGACCCCGAGGGGCCGTTTTGTCACAATGAAGAATCCCTCGCCCGTGGAAAGTGGTGTATGCGCTCCTCTCTGTCTCCCGATCAAACCAGCGTAGTACTCGCAGGAGTTGGCG
>DATDGE010000064.1:0-1942 GCA_036522255.1 Nitrososphaerales archaeon
ACCCAGACGTTGCAGGGTACAGAAGAATGGCGACTGCGATCGGGAAGACAATCGTAGCCTATCTTGACGAGCACCCGTTAGCAGCCCCGCGGAAATGAACCGTTGGGTCTGGACGTGCTTAGATGGGCGCAACACGGCTAATGGGAGTGCGGCCTCCGGGATTCGGACCCGGGCAAGCGGCTTGGGAAGCCGCTATCCTAACCACTGGATCAAGGCCGCACCACCGACCTCGAGATTCGAAATACTATAAACGAAGCCATTAGTGGCACAATCGCGATTGACCAGACAGCTGCTTTCCAAGCTTGCTCCTAGGCTGCGGGGATTGGACGAAGGAGGGTACGAGAGGGCGTACAGGTCGGGGGGTCATTGGAGAAAGACCAGCCTTCACCAATTGGTGGCGGACCTGCTGGCATCTCTCAAGATTGGCTACAAAGAGAACGTCAAGGTCCCTGGGGTCGGAACACTCACAGCAGACTTTCTGGTAAATGGGACATGGGTCTTCGTCGAGAAGGAACTCAGCGAGAAGGAGCAAATGGACCTGGCGTCGGTCAAGGGAAATTTCGTGAATATCAGGAGGGATTCGCTCCGTAGCGACAGGTTCGACCACGGCGTCCGGGTCCTGGGGATGGGTGAGGATGGAGGCCTTCAGACGATATTCCTGGACGATCCGTCATTCAACTTCGATTACGCCCACATCCTCCCCAAAACGGAGAAGTGCTCGGTGATGCACGGGCACACCTCCAGCGTGCTTGTAGAGGTCGTCGGACGTCCAATCGAAGGGATGGTCGTCGACTTCGGAGAGGCGAAGAGGATAGTCAGGGGGGCGGTCCGTACCCTGGACCACAAGTTGTTCATCAACGGAAAATATGTGACCCAAATGGACACGGCTAGCGTGACACTAAGGTTCGATACTGTCCACGGCGAATTCGCAATCAAGGCACCGAAGGAAACGACGGTGATGTTGAAGGGAGAAGCGACAGTCGAGAACCTTGCAAGAGAAGTCCTGGGAAGGATAACCCCAGGGATGCCCAAGAACGTCACCGCAGTCGGAGTCTACGTCTACGAGGGGCTCAACAAAGGGAGCCATGTTCTTGCGAAATTACACCAGGACGGTGCGCGGACCCGACGAAGGAAGCGATAGTCCTACTCTCGGGCGGGATAGATTCAGCCGCCTGCCTCTACCTGACAAGAGCCAAGTACGATGTTAGGGCCCTGACGTTCGAGTACCATGGCATGTCCAAACTTGAGGTTGAATCGGCAAAGGCCATCGCTGCCCGAGCTGGGGTGAAAGAACACAGACTATTCCGGCTCCCGGACCTAAGAGAAGCCGGGGACATACCCGGAGGCAGGTTTGGAGGCCTCCCGCCGACCTACATACCTTTACGAAACAGCATCTTCTACACCATTGCCGGCTCCTTTGCGGAAGAGAAGAGAGTCTCGCTAATCGTTGGAGGGCACAACAGAGATGATGCGAAAGTGTTCAGAGACGTCAAGGGAGATTTCTTCGAGGCCCTTGAAAGGACACTTTGGTCTGGTTCCACCCTGTTAGATCGACAGAGGACAAGGATTCGAAGGCCCCTCAGGAGCAAGACAAAGGTCCAGGTCTTGAAGTTGGCCGCCTCCCTCGAGGTTCCTTTCGAGCTTACATGGAGCTGCCATAGAGACGGCACGGAGCACTGTTGGGAGTGCGCGGGTTGTCTTTCAAGGGTTGAATCCTTCAAAGTAGCGGGACTTAACGACCCTCTTAACCCAATAAGCCAAACGAAAGTTACTTAAAGAAACGAAGAATCCGTTTCCCATTCGTTGCCAAGCCCGAGTCGAGACACCACCGACACCCTTGCATACATAGATGCTACAGCTGACGTCCAATCGGAGGCTTCCAAGCTCCCCGTCGACGCCGGTGTCTCCAACCTGAGGGTTATGTGTACCACCGGCAACATCA
>DATDGE010000065.1:0-10321 GCA_036522255.1 Nitrososphaerales archaeon
GGCGAAGAGCATCTCCTGACATACAGTTCACCGTACCCGGCAAAGGGTTACAATGAATGGAAGACTCTCAAACGGAACAAATGGTTCGAGAGCGGAAAACCGACGAAGAACTGGATGCTGCACGAGACCGACTTCTACGACGAGGTTGAGAAGATCTGGGGCAAGACGTGGGGCGCCGAAGGGTTGGGGAAGCTCAAAGAAGTGCTCGTGTCGAGGCCGACAGAAAACGAAACCAGGAAGGAATACGAGAAGGAATGGCAGTATTACTACTCTTCTTCTCGGGGGAGGGCAAACCTGCCAAAGCTTCAGGGACAGTTCGATGACTATTACCGAATCTTAAAGGAAAATGGGGTCAAGGTGAACTACGTCGAGCCTCCTCTTCCGGCGATAGGGCCGTACGGCTACCTCAAGAACATGGTTACACTTGCTGGGGGCGGCTTGGTCGTAAGAGGGGGAGCCATCATCCACAGGATGGGGCTTGGGTCCTGGCAGAGAGGAAGAGAGGTTGTGTGGACGAAGACGCTCACAGCCCTGGGGGTTCCAATCTATTTGACAATCCACGGCAAGGGAATCGGCGAGCCGGGCGCAGGACGATGGCTGGATAGTACGCACTTCGTCTTCAACGAATCGGTGGTCTGCAATGAGGAGGGACTGGAACAGATCGATTTCGTGCTCAAGGGGCTGGGAGTTGAATTGATCGTCACGCACAGCCCAGGCTGGATGAATGACATAGGCGAGGGCAACATCGGGACATCCCATGCCGACATGTTTCTGATGGCAGCAGACTTGGGGGTCGTCGCACTCTATCCAGCGCTCGTCAACTATTCATTTGTGAGATACCTCAAGAGGATGAACTTCGATATCGTGGAAGTGCCTCAGAAGGAGTACTGGGACTTGGCCGTGAACGGTGTCACGCTTCAGGCTGGCAAGGTCATAATGAACAAGGGCTCGCCGCGGACCACCAAAGAACTCGAAAAGAGAGGCGTGGATGTCATCCAGGTCGATTTTTCGGAGAGTCAGAAGTTCGCAATCGCAGGACTTCACTGTGCCACTCTCGAGCTAATCAGAGATCAGCCTGGCCCACTTATGACGGAGATTTCCCGCTTACCCCCATAGAGCCTGCGGACGCTACTACAAGGGACAACGGACGTTAACGTATAAATAAGGAAATTAGTCACGTCGTCGCCATGGTTGCCTACCCGGGTAGGAACCGGCATGCAGTTTCTCGAATCGGCATTGTAATCATTATCATTGTCATCTTCGTCGTGGGCGGGGTCGGTGCATACCTCTATCTGACTCCCTCAGCCCCGAAGTCGGGCCCGACGATAAAGATCGGGATGACTCTTTCGCAGTCGGGGACGTTTGCGTCCCTTGACGGCAACTACACGAAATTCAACACGGCCTGGCAGAACTGGGTGAATGCGAACGGTGGGTTGAAGGACTCGAAGGGCACTGGTCACAATGTGTCGATTGTCTGGTACGATGATCAGAGCCAGCATGACATGGCTGTCACTCAGTATCACAAACTAGCCGAGCAGGACAATGTCATGGTGATGGTCAGCCCATACAGCGCTGACATCGGAAAGGACCTCATCCCGGTTGCTCAGGCAGACCAAGTTCCGATCATTATGGCAGAAGCATCCACCGCAGGGATGTGGGTATCGAGCAACCCCCACGACTGGGCGGTGACATCGATGGTTCCCTACTGGGCGACGGACTACACAACAGGCTGGAGCGGTCAGTACTTCGCGATGCTGAAGTCACAAATCGCAAGCAATCCGACCACGGCTCCGAAGACAATAGCACTCGTTGGGTGGGACATCACCTGGGCGCAAGATGACTACAACAGCTCGCTTAACCTCGCTCCGCAGGCAGGCCTGCAGGTTGTGTCCAAAAACCTGATTGCGCCCTCTTTCACTGACCCAGTGGCGGGTTTCTCAGCGATAATCCCGGCCCTCAAAGCAGCCAATCCTGACATAATCTACTTGGCGACGTTCGGACCGGTCGCTGCGTTGTGGATGAAGGCCGCGGGCCAGGCTGGCCTCGCGCCAAAGCAGTGGCATACGATTGAGTGGGGCGCCGCATTCGCACCGATTCTCGGCGGACCCCAGAACACGAACCATGTCTCATCGGAGGCCTTCTGGACGCCCACCTATCTGAGCAAGAGCGGCGGCGGTTACTCGGATGAATCGACGTTTAGCCAACTGTTGACGACTGCGTATGGAAGCGCCCAGACAGGATGGTATCTTTTCCAGAACGTAGAGCTGAGGATGGTCATATTCCAGATGATCAAGGCAGCAGTGGCTGCAACGGACAACCCGACCAGGGCGACCCTCAACACGGCGTTGCACGCCCTGAACATAGCCACCGTGTCAGGACAACTGGTCGTCCAACCGCAGGGCTACGGGACAATAGGTTTGGTCCCGGTGCAGTGGCAGAACAGCCGGATTCAGACGGTGTTTCCCTCCGGTCTCTCCAACGCGACATTCGCCTATCCTTAGGCTTCTCTCTTGGTCGACTTCGGAACACTAGGGCCAATCCTCATTGACGGTCTGTTACTGGGGGGAATCTACGCCCTGGCGGCCCTCGGCATCTCGCTCGTCTTCTCTGTCATGGATGTTCTCAACCTTGCCCACGGGAATTTCATCATGCTGGGGGGAGTCGTGGCCTTCGCCGTCTTTTCTTACGGGCCTTTCCATGGTCCCTTCGACCTTGTCATTACCCTTGCAGTCTTGCTCGCGGTTTTCGCGTTAATCGGCGCGACGGTCGAAGTATCGCTGATTAGACGTGTCCTTCGGAATTCCTCTGACATACTGATCAGCGGAATACTGGTGACACTGGGGCTGGCACTGGTCCTTCAGGACGTCGGCGGGTACCTTGTGATTGCCGACCCGGCCAACGTAGCTCGGAGCACGACGATCTCGCTGACAATCCCGAACCTTTCTTCAATCGTGGTGGGCGGGTATTACTTTGGAGCTTCGAAGCTCGTATCCCTGGCCGTGATCGTGGTCTCAGGGATTGCGCTCTACTTCTTCTTCAAGAACACTTACCTTGGAATCGCGATGCGTTCGATTTCGCTCGACAAAGAGGGTGCGATGATGCTTGGGGTGAACCTGCGCCAGATCTCGATGATAACGTTCGCGCTGGGACTTGTGTTCGCGGGCTTTGCTGGCTTCATTCTCGTAGTGGACCAGACAGCCGACCCCAACCTTGGCCTGGGTTATACGATCAAACTTCTGACGGTGATGGTACTTGGCGGGGTGAGGAGCCCGCTCGGACCGGTGATAGGAGGGCTTTCTCTGGGTGTGATCGAATTTGCCGTCGCGGCGGCAATTGGGGCCTATTGGGTGCCAGCAGTTTCTCTAGTGATACTGATTTCGATCCTCCTCGTCAAGCCGACAGGCCTCACAGGGGGTAGGATCGGCTAGTTGGGTAGCTTCGCCCAAGGCTTTCCACATCTGAAGAGGGCCGTCTACTTTCTGGTTCCCCTGGCCCTGGTCGGGGCAATCATTCCGGGCTTTCTGAACACCTATGTTGTCGGCAGCGTGCTGTTCCTATTCCTGATCTACTCGGTATTGGCGCTCAGCTATGACGTTCTTGGGGGCCTTACAGGATACATGAACCTGGGACACGTGGTTTTCTTCGGAATCGGGGCCTACGTGGCAGCTATCGTCTTCAAGACACTTGGCATGCCGTTGGCTTTCGGGATCGTTCTTGCCCCGGTCATCGCTGCCGGCTTCGCCTTCTTGGTCAGCTTTCCCATTTTCAGGTTGAAGGGTTTCTACTTTGCTGTAGCCGGACTCGCTCTGGTGGAACTGGCATCACTCCTCGTCGCGTCGAGCAACGCGAAGCCATTGACGAACGGCTTCGATGGAATCACCTTCGTACAGTCCAATGTGCTGCTACCATACTATGCGGCCCTCGGCCTGATCGTGTTCTCCGTACTGGCCTCACTGGCGATTTCAAAGTCAAAGTTCGGAATCGCGCTCCGGTCGATAAAGGAGGACGAACAGGTGGCAGGGACGGTTGGAATAAATGTGCCCAGGATGAAAAGAAGAGCGCTCGTCATCAGCGCTATGATCGCCGGTCTGGACGGGGCGATCTACTTCTGGGGAAGAGGAGCGATTAGCCCTCAGACGGCGTTCGGTTTCGTCATCACCTTTATTCCGATAACATTGGCCCTTCTCGGCGGAACCGGTACGACGGCGGGGCCCATAGTCGGGGGCGTGATCTACATCTATCTTCAGAATTACCTTCTACAGGACCTGGGTACGGCTATCCCGGGGACAGTGTACTTTCCAAACGCAATAACCGGCGCCTTGCTGATTGCCGTAGGTCTGTTCGCTCCCAGAGGCATTGTCGGTTCGCCACGAATCCGCAGTTTTGTAAAGTGGGCCTACGGTGAGCTGAGGAAGTAGGTCAGGTTCCGAGGTACACCTTCCTCACCTCCTCGTCCTTCAGGAGTTCCTCCCCCTTGGCGGACCTGGTCACCTTTCCGTTCTCGAGGATGTATCCCTTCGAGCTATGGGTCAGCGCTCTGACAACGTCCTGCTCAACCAGAAGCGCCGTGATGCCCAGGGCCTTGATCCTCGTTATGGCATCGAAGATCCTTTCGACCATGATTGGACTTAGGCCGGCGGAGGGTTCGTCCAGCAGGAGGAATCGAGGCTTCGACATCAAAGCCCTCCCGACGGCGAGCATCTGCGCCTCTCCGCCGCTGAGCGTTCCTGCCTTCTGCTTGGACCTTTCTTTGAGTACTGGGAAGATTTCGAACACGCTTTCAATCTCGTCCTTGAACGAGGCGCGCGCGCGTCGGGGGTAGGCGCCCATCTTCAGGTTCTCCCTGACGCTCAGGTCGGAGAATATGTGCCTCCCCTCGGGGACGTAGGCTATTCCCCTGTCCACGACCCTGTCGGGGGAAAGTCCGTCGATTCGGTCCCCATCAAACGTGATGCTTCCTGACTTGGCTTGGACGATCCCCATGATCGACCTTAGAATTGTGCTCTTCCCCGCACCATTGGAGCCGATTATGCTGGCGATCGACCCTGACTCGACTTGCAGTGAAACGTCCCAGAGCGCATGTATCGGGCCGTAGAATACGTTCAGGCCCGAGATTTCAAGAGCGGGCATACTCTTCCCCCAGGTAGACTTTGACCACCTCGGAGTCCTTCTGAATATCCCCGGGGCTCCCCTCCGCGAGCTTCGACCCTGCATTCAGGACGACTATCCTCCTGCTGATGCCCATGATGGCCTTCATGACGTGCTCGACTATCAGGATGGAAATTCCTCCATCGTTGATTTGGTGGATGAGCTGTGTGAAGTCACTCACCTCAGAGGGATTGAGCCCTGCCATGGGCTCGTCCAACAATAGGAGCCGTGGTGACCCGGCCAGAGCTCTGGCCACTTCTACAAGCTTCCTCTGTTCAGTGGGAAGCGATGTCACGCGTGAATCTTTCTTCGATTCGAGGTCCGTTGCCTTCAGAACTTGGCTCACTTTTGCATCGATGCTCTTCCCGTCTTCCCTGCCGAAGAGCGCCCCCACCCGGATGTTCTCCTCGACGGTGTAGCTCAGGAAGGGCCGGACAGATTGGAATGTCCTTGATATGCCCAACCTTGTCACGTCGTATGGCTTGAACCCGGTGATGTCGGTCCCATCGAAGACTACCTTCCCGGCGGTGGGCCGTTCGATTCCGGTGATAATGTCGAACAGAGTGCTCTTCCCAGCACCGTTCGGCCCGATGAGACCTACGACTTCGCCCTGGTTGATTTCCAGAGAGACGCCTTTGAGGGCCACGAGCCCCCCGAAATCCTTGGTTACTCCTTTGACTTCAAGCAGTGCCAGAGGTGCACTCCTCAGCGTGACCAATCTGTCGAGGGTATAAAGAGGAATCCGCTTCTGAGACTCAATTTCGATGTTGGTCGCACCTTTTAGAACAGTGAAAGTGCCCGATGCACTGAGGAATGCCCCGAGACCGCACCAAGGGAATCAGGAGCTTCTTCGAACCGAAATCCGTGGCTGTGGCCGGGGTATCGACTGACCCGGATAAGCTTGGTTCGATAATCTTCGCCAACCTCCTGGCCAATGTGCGGAGGGGGCTGCTCAAGGCCTCCGTCTATGCTCTGAACCCAGCGCATGGCCGCATCGGAGACCAGCCCTGCTACCCCAAGATTGGGGCATTGCCGGAGACGCCTGAACTGCTCATTGTCGCAGTTCCCCTTTCGCTCACGCTCGACCTGGTGAAGGAAGCCGCCGACGCAGGGGTGAAAGCTGTCATCATGATCACCAGTGGGTACGCGGAAGTCGGGAAGGGAGAACAGGAGCAGGAGATCGGAAGAGTTGCAGCAAAACGGGGGATGAGGATTCTAGGACCGAACACGATCGGCGTGGTCGACACCAGGTCAGGAGTGGATTCGCTCTTCCTCAGGTCTACGAAGTCCCTTCCAGGTGGCGGAGAGATCATTTCGACGCTGAAACCGCTTGCAGGTAAAGTGACCATCATAACGCAGAGCGGACATTTGGGACAAATCGTCTCGGAGAAACTGGCGGCGAACGGCATTGGAACCAGGGCGCTCGTGGGGACAGGCAATCAACTCGATGTTTCGGTCGAAGACGTGATTCAGTACTTTGCCGACGATGAGTACACCTCAGTGATGGCGGTGTACATCGAAGGTCTGCGTGACGGAAGGAGCTACATGAGAGCAGCTGCATATGCCGCGAAGCGCAAGCCTCTGGTCGTTTTCAAAGTCGGAAAGACAAGCGTAGGTGCGAGGGCGGCCCTGACGCATACTGCTTCGCTCGTCGGGGATTATGATGCGTATCGGGCGGCCTTCCGGCAATCGGGGGTGCTCGAGGCGGCGAGTCTCGAGGAGCTCGAGGACTACTGCATCTCGCTATCGATGATTGGGCCGACCGCAGGGAAGAGGCTCGCAATCGTAACCAACGCAGGGGGCGTGGGTGCAATCGCTGCGGACGAGGCCGAGAGGTCGGGGCTCAGAGTAGAGCCGATGGGCGCAGATCAAGAGCGGCGCTTCCGATTGGAATTCAAGGGAGCGGGATTCATTTCCAACGCAGGCCTCAAGAATCCCATCGACCTCACCGCGTCCGCTTCAACCGACGAGTTCGTCAGGGCGACCGAAGCAGTTCTCGCTCTCCCCACATATGACCTCGTCCTCGTGATACCCACGCACCAGACGCCGGCGATAGGCTCTGACATTGCATTGAAACTCGGAGACGTGGCGTCGAAGGCGAAGAAGCCATTGTGCATGTGCGTCATCGGCGATGCGGAATTTGCGTTCAAGATTCAACGAGAATTCATGGCGAGAGGCATCCCTACCTTCCCGACGCCGGAGAGGGCCGTTCGCGCGCTGGCTTCAGTCCCCGCGTACCAGAGCCTTGCGAAGAGTGCCAAGGCCCCAGCCAAGGTACGACGGAGAGGGCCTCCGACCTCCAACCGTTCGTCAGGTTCCCTCGCCCAGCTGCAGGTCAGCAAGCTCCTGCGGTCGTATGGAATCGGTGAGGTGAAGTCGGTCGTGGTCCACTCGTCCCGAGACCTGAGGAAGCTCAAGAATCTCGTCTTCCCTGTGGCATGCAAACTTCTTTCGAAGAAGCTGGTGCACAAGACAGACGTCGGAGGAGTTGTCCTGGATGTCGAAGATGCCGACCAGGTCGGATTGGTGTTGATGCGTCTGAAGAGGCTCGCTGGAACAAGGAAGTTGGCCTTCGACGGGGTCCTGGTTCAGGAGATGGTGAAGGACGGAATCGAAATTATCCTGGGAGGGAACCGCGACCCGACCTTCGGCCCCGTTCTCGTTTTCGGCCTCGGGGGCACCTACACCGAGCTTCTCCACAGCTACTCCCTTGCGATAGCCCCCGTGACCTCAGACGAAGTCAATGAGATGATTACCGGCAGCAATCTGGGCAAGGTCCTGGACGGTTACAGGGGCGGACCGAAGGTGAACATAGAACGGTTCGCGAGTGTTGTTTCACGCTTCTCGAAAATCATGCTCGACAACCCTCGGATCGAACAGATGGAGGTGAATCCCCTGATGGTTACAAAGGATGAGATTCTCTCTGTCGATGCAAGAGTCATCCTAGAATAGTGCCTGGGTGACCGATGAAGGATCACGGCAATTGAGAGGGTGGCCCTGAGGCCAGAACCCTGCTGCTCCCCAGAGGCTCCATCGAGTCGGTTCCGAAATCGGAGACGAGCTTCACATAACTTGAGTGACGCCTCCCGCGGAGCTCATGAATCACCCTATCCTTGGTGAAGCCCAAGCGGTTGCGTTGAATGTAGTCCATCGCCACGTCGAGATCATGAACCGCGCCGAGAGAGTCCTGCCACTTCGTCATGACTGCGAGCTCCGGAGGAATTTTGCTCCCAAGCTCCAAAAGATATCTGAGTTTCTTGACCTCCATGCGTAGCGCGTGCAGGTCCTTGACCTTTGATTCGTCCTCGAGTACGTCGCCCAATAGTCCGGCGACTCTTCGACCATGCCTGCGCACACGCTTCCGCAGTCTCCTGGAAAGTCGCTTGCCGCGTATTTCAGATGTGTCCAGGTCAGATGACGGTGCCTCAGTCAGCACCTCCATGGCAGCCTTGGAACGCGCTGCAGAGTCGCTCCTTTCGTTCTCCAGGCTGAGGAAGACCTCGCCTGGGAGCTCCGAGCGGTAGGGCTCGAGAGTCTCCATCAATGTGTCGAGGTCGCGGAGCTGCGACGTCGTCTTCAGAATCGATTTCAGAACAAGGGAGAACATCATTGAGCTCTCGGAAGAGCGGGCCCGCTTGGGCAGGAGGCTGAACATCACCTGAATCCGACGGGCTGTGACTCGGAGGTCGTGTATCGCAGCTGGGGAGGGGCGTTCGGGGAGAGTTCGGCCCAGCTCCAGTAGTGCCTTCGACTTTTCTCCGTACCTTTCTTCGAACGAAGTGGAGTTGACTCGCAGACGGCTCATTGGAAGACCGGCTGTCGGGCCTAGAGAAAAGCCGATTGGTGCCTGCCGATGGCCGGGGACTTCTCTATAGATTCATGAGACCACAATATTATTCGTGGGCCCTGGTGAAATACTGACGACTGAAGAGGAACGTTCATGTGTGGGCTCTCATGCCTCGCCGGAAGGCGGATAGTCAATGGAAATCTACCTACTTAGGCACGGTGAAGCAGGCCAAAGGGCACCAGTGGCCACGAGGGACCTGGAACGGGCGCTGACAGCGGCCGGGAAGGAGGAGATGGAAGATATCGGCGAAGCAATGGCTGACATGGGGTACGAGTTCGACGTGGTCGCGACCAGCCCCCTGAAACGAGCCAAGGACACCGCGTCGATAGTGAACAAGGCCCTGAAGAGGAAGTCAAGCGTCGAAGAGTGGCCTGAGCTTTCTCCTGAGGGGGACAGAGAAAGGTTCTACAAGAGGCTTGCCAAGATCAAACCAGGCTCGGCTGTGTTGTGTGTGGGCCACGAGCCGTTTCTGACCACTATCATCGGCGAAATCACAGGGAAGGGGAACGGAGACTCATCTGGTTTCAGGATTGCGCTAAAGAAAGGAGGACTCGCCCGACTTTCGGTGGTCGGGTTCAACCCCAGAATAAGCGGGGAGCTCCGATGGCTTCTGACGCCGAAACAGATCCGGAAGATGGCCTGAAAGGCGCGCTGAATGAACGTCTTGAAGAGTCGAAGGAGAAGAGCTGGCTCAGAATGAAAGTGGCCGTGATCGACGTCGGGTTCAACTCGCTGAAGATGGTCAAGTACAAGGTGGAGCCAGACGGGTCGGCAAAGTCCTACGGGCAACTCGGGGTGATGGCAAAGTTGGGCGAAGGCCTCGAGCGGACGGGTTATCTTGGAAACGAACCCATCTCAAGGACGATCGACGCCCTGCGGCTCTGCCGTGAAACCGCCTCGCTCGAGTCGATTGATCATGTGTTGTCGATAGGCACCAGCCCAGTCCGCGAGGCCGCAAACAGAGAGGAGTTCCTGAAGAGGGTGCAGGAGGTAACGGGATTGAAGTTGAGGGTGCTTTCAGGGAACGAGGAGGCCCTCTATGCTCTGGGGCGGCCGCGAGGGGAGCGAAACCGACGCCTGCCGGCGGCCGGACGAGGCGATCAAGCGGCTGCGCGAGGCGATCAATTATCTGTGCGCGTATTCGCGCGATCGTCGATACGGCTTCCGGTTCGCGCTGGAGGCTAAGCCAAACGAGCCGCGCGGCGACATCTACATGGCGACCACCGGCGCGTACCTTGGTTTCATCCCCACGCTCGATCATCCGGAGATGGTCGGCGTCAATCCCGAGGTCGCGCACGAGCAGATGGCCGGGCTCAACGTCCTCCA
>DATDGE010000066.1:0-3130 GCA_036522255.1 Nitrososphaerales archaeon
GACGCGATGAAAGGGGACGAGAAGTGGGAGAAACTAACCTCATTCGAGGACGACGTCTATCACTGGGATCCGGCTTCGACCTACATCAGAAACCCGCCCTGGTTCGAATCCTCGGGGCACAAGACTTCCAAACGGGACATCGTGGGGGCCAGGGCACTCGCATTGTTCGAGGACAAAGTGACCACCGACCACATATCTCCGGCCGGGACAATCCCAGTGGACAGCCCGGCAGGCATCTACCTGAAGGAGCGGGGGGTCGACCTCCTGCATCTATCGACCTACGGCAGTCGCCGCGGCAACCATGAGGTCATGGTAAGAGGAGGTTTCAGCAACGTCCGGCTTCGCAACGCCCTGGCGAAGGGAAAGGAAGGAGGGTACACCTCGCACCTTCCCGACGGCACGGTAATGACGATCTATGATGCTGCGATGAAATATTCGTGCGAAGGAATCCCGCTCATAGTCCTGGCAGGCAAGCAGTATGGGGCCGGGAGTTCGAGGGACTGGGCGGCGAAGGCCCCGAGGCTTCTCGGAGTGAGAGCTGTCATCGCCGAAAACTTCGAAAGGATTCACAGGAGCAACCTCGTGGCCATGGGTGTGATCCCACTTCAGTTCGAGGATGGGGAGGGCGTGAAGCAACTCGGCCTGACCGGCGAAGAAATCTACGACGTTGCCGGATTGCAGAACATGTCTTCCCCGAAGGCATGGGTCGACGTAGTGGCCCGCGGCCCATCGGGAGAGAAGAAGTTCAGGGCCCGGGCGAGGATAGACAACGCTACAGAGATGCAATACTTGAAGGAAGACGGGGTCCTCCCCTATGTATTCGCACGTCTGCTCAAATCTGGACACTGACAAAATCGTTTTATCGGCCCAGAATCGGGTTCCTTCCAGATGGAAAAGGAACCCGTGGTCTACGTCAATGGAAAATTCACTGAGAAGTCCAAGGCTTCCGTGTCAGTATTTGACCACGGCCTTTTGTACGGGGATGGAATCTTCGAAGGAATAAGGGCATACAGGGGGAGCGTCTTCCGCCTTGACGATCACATGAACAGACTCTACGACTCCGCCAAGAGCATCAGGTTGAAGATCCCGCAAACCAAGCACGAAATGACAGAGGCTGTACTTGAAACCCTCAGGAAGAACCGCCTTAGAGACGCGTACATCAGAATTGTCGTCACCCGCGGTGTGGGGGATCTCGGCATCGACCCGTCACTCTGCAAGGAGCCGACCGTGTTCGTGATAACTGAACCGATGGTCAGCGCTTTCGGGCCGAAAGAGCCCAGGTTAGTCAGGCTGATGGTTTCCTCCTACCGCAGAGACGCCGTCGACGCGACCTCGCACGAGATAAAATCGTTGAACTACATGAACAGCATCCTCGCCAGGATTGAAGCTGGGAGCGCCGGTGCAGACGACGCGATACTCCTCGACCACAGAGGGTTCGTCTCCGAATCCACCGTGACCAACATATTCGTCGTCAAAGACGGGAAGATTGCGACTCCTTCCACAGCCGCTGGGATCCTCCATGGAATCACGAGAAAGCGAATAATCAAGCTCTGCTCCGACCTGGGGTTTGATGTCCAAGAGAGGGAGGTGACGCCCTTCGAACTCGCAACGGCGGACGAACTTTTCCTTGTAGGGACGAAATCAGAGATCTTGGCGGTCGGGTCGGTGAGCGGATCCAAGGTGGGGACCGGCGGGGTGGGACCGCTGACCAAGAAACTCTATCAAGAGTTCTCTCGTGTCACCCAACGCCCCGAGGAAGGAACACCCATCTACGAGGCGGAACCGGTCAGCGTTTAGGGCCCGCTCCGATTCCAGCAAAATCTAAATACGCCTTCAAGACCGCCTTTCATCGGGCCCTGTTCCGTGTATTGTATAGTCCACCTAGTCCGTATTATCAATGGGGGTAAGAAGGCTTAGTCGCCCCCAAGACTCCCAAGGCTCCTAAGACTCCCAAGGCACCCAGAAAGGCAGTGAAACGTAAGAAGGTGGAGGACGAAGTCCCCTCCTTCAAAGTCAGCACTCATTTCCTTATCCCGAAGCATGAACTTCTGACCAAGGAAGAAGCAAGCCAGGTCCTGGCAAGGTTCAACTCCTCCCCCTCCCAGTTCCCTTACATCCAGTCGACCGATGCGATAGTCAAGGAGATCGGCGCCAGGCCCGGAGACTTCGTCCGGGTCACGAGGCAAAGCGAAACTGCAGGGTCCAGCACCTACTACAGGTACGTGGTGGAGGGCTGACAATGAGCAGGCAACATGTCACCACCAACTCCTGGGTGATCCTTAGCGACCTACTCCAGAGGGAAGGGGTAGCAAGGCAGCACCTGAACAGCTACAACGAGTTCGTCACCAAGGGGCTGCAGAACATAGTAGACGAAATAAGCGAGGTCGAGGTCGAGACCGTAAGCACACCCTACAAGATAAAATTCGGCCGCCTGACGCTGGGCTCTCCAAGGGTGGTCGAGATCGATGGCTCGGTCAGCAGCATACTCCCAATGGAGGCGAGACTGAGAAACCTGACCTATTCCGCACCCATCCTTCTTGAAATGACCATCGAGGAGGAAGGACTCCCCAGAGACACCACCCGACAGCACGTGGGGGACCTTCCGGTGATGGTGAAGTCCGAACTCTGCCAGCTCTCGAACCGCACCAAAGAGCAGCTCATCGAGGCAGGGGAAGACCCCTATGACCCCGGAGGGTACTTCATTATCCACGGAGCAGAGAGGGTGATCGTCGGACTCGAGGACCTCTCCCCCAACAAGATACTAGTCGACGCCGAGAAGCTGGCGGGTGCCACCACATACAAGTCCAGGGTATACTCTTCGGTGGTGGGGTACAGGTCGAAGCTCGAGCTCACTCTGAAGCAGGACGGGGCCATCAACGTCAAGGTCCCTAGCTGCCCGGTCGACCTTCCCTACGTCATCGTCATGCGCGCCCTGGGGATAAAGTCAGACAAGGACATAGCAGACGCAGTCTCCCCCAAGGCAGGGATCCAGGACCTGCTCGAGGTCTCCTTCGACAAAGCCAGCGAAGCACCTACGGAGAAGGACGCCCTCGTCTTCATAGGCAACAGGGTCGCCCACGGGATGCTTGAAGAGTTCAGAGTCAAGCGTGCGCAGTCAATGCTCGACTGG
>DATDGE010000067.1:0-3071 GCA_036522255.1 Nitrososphaerales archaeon
ACCCAGAAACTCGTCGAACTTGTAGAATCCATATCGGCCCTGCAGCTCTTCGGGGGAAAGTAGTTCGACCGGGACGCCCAGCGTTCTTTGCAAGTCTCTGTTCTTCTTGAGTTGGCTGAAAGACGCCTCAGTCGATGCGATGAATAGGTATCCGTCGCGTCTCATCAGCGGGTCGTATCCTGTGAGTTCCTCGAAGTTCTCGATTATGCTCAAGCTGCGCTGACTCAGTTTGATGCTTAACTCCGAAGAGAATTGATAGCGGAAACCGCCCAGCGAAGCGGATGTGCTGCCAGCACCAGCCTTTGACTTGTCCAGAATGACCACGTGGCCGACTCCGGCTTTGGCGAGGTTGTACCCGAGGCTTGCCCCTACGATGCCTCCGCCGATGATCGCCACGGAGGCTGAATCCTTCAATTCGGAGAAGTTTGCTGAAACCCGCTATTAGAAGATAAGTTCCGGAGCAGAGCCCAGGCTGGCTTAGACAGAAAAGAGGAAAGGTGGGTTCTAACCCCACCGATTGTATTGTATTCTAACTGAGTGTTAGTTTGTTGGTTCCGCCGTCGTAGCTGCCGATCTTGACGAAGGTGTTCGAGCCCGATATTGACTCGCACTTCAGCACGTCGTAGAGGGCTATTGACTGGTCGTGGTGGACCAACCAAATGCCTGTCGAAGACGCGCCGTAGAAGTGGTTGACGACTGCGGGCAGGACTTGGATAATCTTCGTTCCGTCGTTGGCACCTGCAGCGAGGATTGACAGCATGGCAATCCAGGTGTTGTCATAGAAGTAGTTCGAGTATGGCGTCGGAGGACTGTTGAACATCTTGGTGTAAGTTGTGTTGAAGTACTGGAACTGTGGGCTGTTCAAGGTTGTTGGGGCTGCGATAGTCAGGCTCACCTGCGACATGAATCCGCCCACCGATGATTTCAACAATCGAGGCTCTGCAAGAGACTCGATTCCGTACCATCTGACCTTTCCAAGGTTCGGATCGGTCGCCGCGTGCTGGAAGACGTTCTGGGCTTCCGTCCCTCCGTCTCCGAGCGCCACTACGGTGTTGCTAGTGGTTCCGCCGCCGGAAAGGAAGGCGGACACATCGGTGCCAGCGGTCTGGACCTGAGCGGAGTAGTCTGCTTGGTTCGCAGGCAACGCGATGCCCTGAACGGTCAGCCCTGCCGCTACCATGAGTCCCTTTGCTATGTTGAAGGTCCCGGTCTCGGAAGTGTCATCTCTGTAGAGGTACACGACGTTCTTGCCCCCTGTTTGAATTATCGACTGGGCAATCACGGTACCTTCGAATTGGTCACCGGGTTGTCCCGGTCTGAAGACGTAGGGTGAAATGCCCTGGAGGGATGTTGCAGTGGCCGCTCCTGGGAGTACCACTATGTGGTTCTGGCCCGCATATTGAACGACTCCTTGAACTTCACCGGAAGTCAAAGGACCAATTTCTACCTGGATGCCAGAGGTTTGGAATTCGGATGTGATCGCATTCAGGGCGCCCACCGCGGTTCCAGCATCGTCTGCGGAAACCACCTTGAACTGGACGTTGCTTCCTGCTGCGGTAAGATTGGCGTTCATCTGTTTAACTGCCAGGTTTACAGAATTCTGGAACGACACACCGTAGGATGCGTAGGTTCCGGTCGTTGGGAGCACCGTGCCTATCGTGTAGGTCTGGGCCCCTTGAGCAACGGTAGTTGTGACTGTTGAGCCTCCTGTGGTGACTGTGTGTGTTGTGCCCGTAGCCGTAGACGACGAAGCGAAGTATCCTGCACCAGCTCCTACCGCCAGGCCGACTATGAGCAAAACAGCTGCAACTGCTGAAGAAATGGCTCTGTGATTCGGAAAAATATTCATCGAACGTTTCGCCTCTAGAATCTATTTAAAGCTTGAATAGGTTGAAGCCAAGTTGTCCCGGTTGCAGCCCACAATTGCTTGAGTGGTTACCTGGCTCTATCCTGCTCTCGCTCTTCCAAGGAAGCATCTACGTCGTCGTTTCATTGGGCCTCACGCTGACGCTCGCCGTGGTGAAGCTGCCTAATTTTGCCCACGCAGAATTTCTGACCATTGGCGGCTATGTGGGCGTCGTTGTATCAGCCGTGTACCCGGATAATCTTCTTGTCATCGGAGCCGCTGCGTTTCTAGTCTGCGCCGCCCTCGGTCTCGCGATTCATCACATAGCGTTCAAGCCGCTTATGGACAGGAAGGTCTCGATCTACATTCTTGTTCTTGCTTCCTTCGCGGTGGCCCAGTTCATCAGATACAGTGTTTTCTCGTGGGCCTCGGTTGCTGGACTGCTGAGCGCGACTCAGAGCATCAAGGTCTACTCCCTCGTGACTCTCTACGACACTGAGCTGACCAACGTCTATGCTCTCGCGATCGTGCTCGCCATCGTGATGTCAGTTCTTCTTGAACTCTTCCTGAGGAAAACAAGGATGGGAAAATCGATGAGGGCGATCGCGAGCAACTTCGACCTGGCGAGGGTGTCTGGGATCAACGTCCAACGAGTAGTAGACGTCATGTGGATCATCGCCGCGGGCCTCGGAGGTATCGGAGGGATGGTGTTCGGGATCTACACCACTGTAACTCCTGCCCTGGGTTTCAACACATTGCTGGACATATTCGCTGTCGTGATAATTGCCGGCCTGACCAGCTTCACTGGGACGATCATAGGCGGTTACATCGTGGGTTTTTCCCAAGCCACCCTCATGGATTTCCTGCACTACTACTTCGGCGTCTCGTTCGGGTACCAGCCTTTACTCCCGTTTGCCCTGATAATCGTCATCCTTCTCTTGAAGCCGACGGGGCTGGCTCCGAGCTCGACGGGATTGTCGATGATTAGAAAGTTTGCGCGAAGGAACTCTGGCCATGAAACAGCTTCTACCAGTCAGGAGACGAAATGAATGAGAGAGAAATTAAGATTCTCGCCTTCGCGAAGACAATCCATCGGAGGAATTGGCGCAGTAGCCATCGCTTTAGTGTTGGGATTGCTATATCTTACAGCTCCAAGGTTCGACTTCGTCGGTTTCGCAATTTCGTTCGCTTCGTTCTACGGCATCTACGCGATACTCGGAATCAG
>DATDGE010000068.1:0-15216 GCA_036522255.1 Nitrososphaerales archaeon
GTCTCTGTGACCAATCCCAAGAATGAGGCTTCTTCCAGGCAGGATTCGATTTCAACTTCTTTCCGTCCGGAAAACCTCTCTAGAATGCCGAACCGAAAAGTCTGGCCGAGTACTGAGGCCTCCTTCAGCAGCTCCTGAGTCCCTTCCCCAAGTCGCGCCATTCTTTGTCTGATCACAGACCGCACGGAGTCGGGGATTGCCGCTTCGACCACCGAACTCCGCGTCCACCGGCCATCCGCTTGGCGCAGGTCACCGCGTTCGACTAGGAACCTGACCAGCTGCTGCGTGAAGAAAGGGTTGCCCTCCGCCCGTTCTTGAATCACCTTTACGAGTTCTGTAGGAGCGCTACGGTCTCCCAATGTTGCCGCTATCAGTTTGGAAGTCTCATCAGACCCGAGCCGACTAAGCTTGATCTTTTCAACGAGTTCCTCCCTGGTCAGGTCGCGCAATGCAGCCTCAAGGGGATGACGAGGGCCAATTTCGGCGTCCCGATAGGTGCCCACCATCAACAAGCGGGAGGCACGCGAGGTTCGGGCCAGGTGCTGCATGAGATCAATGCTGGGCTGGTCGGCGCAATGAAGGTCGTCAAGGAAGATGGCGACCGGGATTCCTGATGTTATGGCTTGAAGGAATCCTTCGACAGCACGGAATAGGCGTTGAATTTCCTCAGGTGAGCCCGCCGAGGCTGGGATCGATTCGGGGCCCAGCTCTGGAAGCAATCGATAAAGGTAAGGCCAGCGGCCGACGACCGCAGCTCGAATCGGTGTCGGGCTGGAATTGTACAGACTTGACAGGACGTCAACGAATGGGTAGAAGGGGACCGTCTTCTGCTGCTCGTAGCATCGGCCGACTGCGACAAGGAAACGTCGGTTGCGGACCGTCAGCATAGCTTCCTGGGCCAATCGAGTCTTCCCTACCCCGGCTTCTCCTGAAATCAGAATCAGCCGCCCGTTGCCTGTAACCACAGAGTCAGCTGCCGCCATAACCCGCCCCAGTTCTTGGCTGCGGGCAACAAGTACTGTCGGCGGCAGCGCCCCGAGGTACGCACCTATGGGGAGGGGTGCGATAATCGGTTCCCGCGTGGACTGTTCGCTTTCTGACTTCCCATGCGAAACCTGTCGCGTGTCCACTACCTGGAAAATGTGAACTGGGTCCTGGAAGCCTTTGAGCTGGGTAAATCCTCGCTCGACGTACTTGAGGCCTTCCAGTTTACCTGCGATATGAATCACGCTCTCACTGGCGAGGACCTCTTGCGGGCCCGCGAGCTTGCAGAGCCTGGCGGCCAAATTCAACGCCGCACCGATGTATGTGTCTCCTGCAGGGACTGCCTCTCCCGCATCTAAGCCTATTCCAACCTGGGGCAACATCGGGTTGGACTTTGCTTCCTCGGCGAAGCTGGCCTGCAGTTGAATCGCGGCCACGATTGCCTCCCTCGCTGACCCGAAAACTGCAATTAGCTCGTCCCCCGCACTCCCTGCCATCTCTCCATGCCATGCTGCGAAGGCCCTACGCGCAAGGATGCCGAACTTCTCCACCAGCTGAAGTGCCTCGGCGTCTCCATGTTCCACGGTAAACCTGGTGTAGCCTCTAATATCGACGAACAGGAAGGTCCTGATGGCCGCAGCCATTAGTTCGCCGTCTGACACTCTGGTCTCAACAGTTTTCCTACGGGGATAAAACAATTTTTTGCTTGAGTTTCGAGCCCGGATTCGACAGGTTTACCGTGCGAATCCAGCCCAGTCGGGAGCCAATCCTTGTCAGGTTTTGATTAGGCTCAGAGAGTACCTACCATTGATTGAGAAGAAATTCACTTCAAACGTATGCACCGCTGGCCCGGTGCGACTCGCTCAGTTTTCCGCTACAGAAGCGGGCCTCAAGCTCCTGAACTTTGATTGGTCCAGTCCATGACGCGGTTTGGTTTTGGACATGGGGGCATCCGGGGATAATAGATTTAACCCCGATGGCAATTCAAGCGAACCTAGCGCTTGTCCCAAGCACAGCGTAGGCTTGCAGCCATTATGTTCACTGACGTTGTAGGCTTCACGACCCTAGGCCAGACCAACGAGAACCTTGCCCTGCAGCTCCTGGAGGAGCATCGTGGAGTCGTACGTCCGATAGTTGCGAAGTACCGCGGGGTCGAGGTGAAGACCATCGGAGATGCCTTCTTGGTCGAGTTTGCCAGTGCCCTAGAGGCGGTCGAGTGCTCCATCGAGATTCAGACCGCCATGCACGAGAGGAACTCGATGCTGCAGGAGAAGGAGAGGATGCAAATGCGCATAGGCATTCACGTTGGCGATGTCGTTCACAGTCAGGGTGACATACTCGGCGATGCGGTGAACGTCTCTTCCAGGATCGAACCTATTGCCCAGCCCGGGGGCGTCTGCATATCCGAACAGGCCTACGACCACGTCCGGAACAAGTTGGAGGCGCAGATGGAGCTCCTCGAAAGCAAGACCCTAAAGAACGTCAAATTGCCCATGGACGTCTACAGAATAGTCATGCCCTGGGAGAATCGTCTTGCCGAAGAGTCCGACCTGGACACCCGCCGGGTGGCCGTGCTTCCGCTGAAGAACATGAGTCCCGACCCGAACGATGAATACTTCGCGGATGGCATGACCGAAGAGCTGATCACTGCGCTGTCGTCGGTCAGGGAGCTCACAGTAATCGCGAGGACGTCGGTCATGCAGTACAAAACTGCCCCCAAGCGGGTGGCGGACATCGGCAAGGAGCTGGGCGTAGGGAGCGTCGTCGAAGGAAGCGTGAGGAAGGCGGGTCCCAAGGTCAGGATAACCGTGCAACTGATCAATGTGAAGAACGAGGGGCATCTGTGGGCCCAGAACTACGACAAGCAGCTCGACGACGTGTTCACGGTCCAGAGCGAAGTCGCGGGTAAAGTCGCAGAGGCTTTAGAGGTCCAACTCGTCGATTCGCAAAGGAAGCGATTGGAAAGGGGAAGTACAAAGAATCCTGAAGCTTACAACCTGTACTTGAAAGGAATCTTCTACTGGAACAAGCGGACCCCTGAGGCGTTGAGAAAGGCCGTCGAGCTCTTTGAACAAGCCGTGGGCATTGACCCAGGATTCTCGATGGGGTATGCTGGAATCGCCCAGGCGTACAACATTATGGCTTCCAACCTCTACGAGGACCCGGCTGTGGCGTTCCCCAAGGCGAAGGAATTCGCGCTGAAGGCGCTTTCGTTGGACGACGAACTTGCAGAGGCGCACGCTGTCCTTGCGTCGGTCGCGGCAGGTTTTGAAAGAGATTTGGACCGTGCAGAAGCTGAATTCAAGAGGGCGATTGATCTCAACCCTAGCTATCCATCGGCGCACCAATGGTACTCGCAGCTGTTGGGGTGCGAGAACCGCCACGAGGAGGCGTGGCGCGAAATAAACAGGGCTTTGGAACTGAGCCCGCTTTCGCTCATAATCAACTCCAACCTTGCTGACGCCCATTACTACAGGATGGAGTTCGACAAAGGTATTGCACAGGCAAAGAGGGTCACCGACATGGACCCTAACTTTTCCACGGGCTACCCCTCCCTGATTGAAAACTACATCGGAGCATCGATGGGACCTGAAGCAGTCCAAGCGGCGGAAAGATATGCGAAGTTGGTTGGCCCCGGGGATGGGAAGGTGATGCATGCATATGTCAACGCCCGCCTCGGAATGAAAGAAGAATCTCGAAAGCTCCTGTCTGAAATCGAGCCTGTCTACAAGGAAGAGAAAGTTGGTCCCAGTTTCATCGCCTTCGTCCATTTCATTCTCGGTGACAGGGACGAGGGCTTCGAATGGCTCGAAAGAGCGTACCAAAGCCACGACAGGTACATTTTGCTTATTGGGATTGAAAAGTGGATGGAGCCCTTTCGTTCGGATCCCAGGTATATGGAGATGCTGAAGAAGATAGGCCTCGCGGGGCGTCTCAGAGTCTAGGCGGCGCGGCCCTGTTGAAGCCGAAGACGAAGCTCCTTTTGTCGCTGCCGATCATCGCCGCGGTGGTCATCGCGCTGTTGTACTTCCGGCTCTTCGCGAGCCCCGTAGTAATCGCGGTGATCTTCATCCTCTACATCGCGGTCAGCCTTCGAAACAAGAGGAAATTCCGCAAGGAAGGGGATCAGAAGTAAGGTCCAGACCGGTCTTCGACTTTCAGTTGGCAATTGCATTCGAAACATAGAGGTTGTTCCCCTGGATTAGGACGGCGTATTCTGGAAGGCGTATGGGGGCGGGACCTGAAAGCACGTTCCCGTTGGACGGGTCGAAGACTGCGCCGTGGCATGGGCATTGAATCTGGGAGCCGGTATAGTTCACCGTACAGGGGGCATGAGTGCATGTAGCGTCGAACGCCTTCCATTGAGTATTCAGACTTAGAAGAAGAGATAGACCTCCCGTTGGGTGGTTGAAGTACGCAGAGGCCTTGCCGCTGAGGGCAGCCAATCCCGTGACGAACACATAACCCGCAGGTGGACCCTGAGCGGTCTGGGTGCTTCCGGAAGAAGACGTTTGTTGAGTCGTCGAGGCCTGTAGAAGAGTGACCGACTGTTGTCCCGTGGCGTTGGAGCCGCCTTCAATCAGGTCCCAAATGGCGACCCCGCCGACCCCGACAAGGGCTGAGGCTGCGAGCACACGTCGGATGAATTCCCTCCTTGATGGGTCCACTTACGATGCTACCTCGGGACGCTCGACATGGCCCTTTTGATGTGTAGGGCCGCGTTGGCGAAGACGACGCCCGCGGTGGCCAAGAGCAGGATTTGCGGCCAGTACTCAGGTAAGTTGGTGCTGGTCGTTGCTACGTGCATCATCGAAAGAGGGATGAGGATGGACGAGAGAACTCCGTGGAAGAATAACGAATCCTTCACTTTCTGAAGGAAGGCGGTCCCGGTCAACCAGGCGACCACTGACGCGATCACTGCGGCATACCCGAGGAGGATCCCGGTCGAAATTGGCGGCAGGAACAGAGTCGAAATGTGAAGGGCCAGGAATAGTCCGCCGAGTGACGAGAGGACAAGGTGTATTCCCCTGAGAAGCGCGATGTTCTTGGTCACCTTCAGGAGCTTCGACCTCAGAAGCATGAGGGCGGCGGCCAACGCGATGAGGAAGAGCGCAGCGAACCCGTAAAGGTCCCCTGCGGTCATGGCGCTAGCCGCACTCATTTTCCAGTCCCCTTGCTATTCGTCCTTCGTCCCGTTGATTGGGCGTGTCCCGCCATCGTCGCCGTGGGACCTTGTATGATTCCCGCTTGTCAGCAGGGAACCTGCGGTAGAGTTCGTCGAAGTATGGGTGGTGGATGATGTAGAGGTGGTCGGGGTGCTCTGTGAGGCCCCGTTGGGCTGGGCTTGTCCTGTCGCGTGCGACTGGAATATCAGGACCGCGCTGGTCCCTGCCAGTAGCACCAGGACTAGGACTGATGCGACAGCAAGTCTTTGCTGCATGCGTTGCACATGCGTTTGCTGCGCAATTAAGCCATGAGTTCCAGGAATTCGGATTTGTGTGCTTGGTCGGTTAGGGAAGACTTCCTTTGAGGAGCATAAAAATCATCGTAGCATATAGAATCAGAATACTGACCACAAGCGTCCGCTCAATCCTGACCCCGGAGGCGACGCTTAATCCTGCCCCGAACAGTGTGGAACTCCAGGTCTGGAAGAAAACAAGCAGCAGAGTGTACGCAATGCTTGAGGATGCAAGAAGCGTAGCTGTTTGTGGGACCATGGTCAAGACCGAGGCCGCGAAGACCGGGAGAAATGATATTGAAGCGCCAGCGGCAAGTGACGCTATGTCCACTTCTGATTTGAATACCAGCTTTGTCGAAGCATAACCTAAGATTATGAGGGCGGCGAGGCTGACAGTGAACCCTCCCGCCGTAGGGATGATCCCCAGGGCGGGGCCCAAAAAGTAAAGTCTTGGAGAAACACCTGCCCAGACTGAAAACACGGCCAGTGCCATGCTAGTGGTCGTTGCTACGAGCGCTGCCGAACTGCCTGAAGATGTCAGATATGAGAGCATAGAGCGAGGGGCGAAGGCAGAGACCACAAGCCGGCGCCCGGATCCCTCTCGTTTCATCTCAAGGGCGGCCTTCTGGACTGCGGCTATGGTGTGGGATTCGGAAGTTCTTGAGTAGACTATGCGCCCGGACTTGGTGAGCGAGTACTTCTTCGAGGAGTCCCTTTCCACCAGGCCCTCTAAGGTGTCGAGATGGTGATAGAGCGCGCCGGTCTTGACCCCCAATTCGGTGGAGAGTTCCTTCCATCCAAGCGATCCCTTCTCACCCAGGAGGTCGATGATTCGAGCCCTGATTGGATGGTCGATTACCTTTGCCAGTCTCCTGGCGTCGGCATCCTCTTTTTCCATGCGGCCGTACCCTAGGTGGCGGTATTAACCGAGTATCGGATCAGGGGCCCAGAGAGAGACCCGGGTTCTCCTCGAATTGACGACCACAACCAAAATAGACACTGCAGTGACCGCCAGTAACAGGACTGGGAGGTCGACCAGCAGAACGCTTCCAACATGGACAAGGACAGGGAGGATTTCTATCGTGTGATACGAGAAGTGTGGAATCGAGATTAGCAGCTTCAGAACGGAGCCGCTGGAGATGAGTACGAACCTGGCCGGGTCGGTGGCCTGTGCCCCAAGGACCTGGGAGAGGGTGGTCGCCTGAGGCACCACTGCCCCGTCCAGAATAATCTGAACAGGGCTGGAGAATAAGTTGCGCGACTGAGCCGAAGTCAGATTGATCATCAAGACCCTCGGACCGGATACGTTGGCCGCTGAGATGGAAACCTGGTAGCAGTCTTGTTGATCCCTTCCCACAGAGACGGAGAAGTTAGCATCGTTTACAGAGACTGAGGATCCTGACGCCCCCACGTCGACCACCGCGGGGATCACCTTGGTCTGAATGGCACTTCTGATGTCGCCTTCCTCTGGACTGCTTGCTTGAACGGTTGTTACAGGATGATCCTCCTCTCTAGTGGTTGTTGTTGCCGTGTGAGTAGGGGCTTGTGCGATTGAGAGCGGCTGAGTAGTAGGACTCCCCACGAGAACAAGCGTCGGGGAGCTGAATGTCGACGTGTCGAGGAGTTTCAGTCCGATGACGTAGCTCCCGGTGGCGAGCGTGACCTCGGCCTCCGCCTCGACTTCTCCGTCGGAGTTGGTGGTCATATTCGCCACCGAGTGAGAGGTCCCGTCGGCGACGAGGGCCAAAGTGAAGTGCGCGCTCTTGGCCATCCCTCTCGCATTAAGGTGGACAGATAGGAAGGTCCCCTGCGCCGAGATTACTGCCGACCCGTTCCCAACTTGATAGACGGTGCCGCCGGGTAGGGGGGATGGAATCATGGAGAACTTGAGATATTGTCCGGTGTGCGTTTCAGTTTCCGTCTCGGCCACTGCTGCGGAGCTGAAAAGTAGCAGACTCACTAGGAAGTAGGAGACGAAGGCTCCCCGGTAGAGCAATCTCAATCGCTAGCTCATTTCATGTGCTCTCTACTTAACTTCCGACTTCCAGGAAGTCGCACGACTAAGGACTGCGACCTCTCAAGGACCAAATCAGCGATGAAACCTACTTGCTGACCCAGCCCTTCCAGTCGCCGTCCCTGGCGCCGTGGGTCTTGATGATGTGCTCCATCAGTTCGTGTTCTGTTTCGCTTGTGAACCCGCAGTAGCACTCCATGTGGGCCCTAACCTGGCGGCGCTAGCCTGTTGTAAGGAGTTACAAGGTTGAGTTCCTTCTCGCGCTCTCGGAAGTCAGGGCAGAAGGCGGCGAGCTTTCGTTTGAAAGCAGGAGAATGGTTGAACTCCCGCAGGTGAGTCAGTTCGTGAAGGACCACGTATTCTCTGAGTTTCTCCGGAAGAGCGATCAGTTGCCAGCTGAACGACAGCCTTCGACTTCTTGTGCAATAGCCCCACTTGCCCATCTCTCGCACGTCAACCCTGGTCGGTCTTACGCCGAGTTTCGGAGCCATCTCCGCCACCTTTCTTACGACGTAGGCGGAACTCTCCTTTAGGAACCATCTTCGGACTAGCTCCCTGAGCCTCTTCCTCTCGCTGGTGTGAACGACGACTTCGCCTTTGGCTAGGTCTGGATCCATCGAATCCCCCGGGCTCTGGGAGAATACGACTCTCAAGAGTTTCCCATCGTACATCACCGAGTCGCGGCCGAGGACGTCCTTAATCTTGGAAAGTTTCTCGTATTCGCGCTGAAGCCACACAGACCTATCCCGGAGGGCCTTCTCGACGTCAACTACCCTGCCCCTGGGAACGACAACTTCGAGAGTTAGGTCCGGCCTGAAGCGGAAATAGGTGTACCTCCTGCTTGTCCCTCTAACGACGGCATAGTCGATGCGTCTCTGGCCCAAGTGCAGCGAAGGCAAACGTGACCTTGGGATGGTTCTGGTAGATAATTGTAGAGCTAGGCCCGGCTGGTACTAGTTGTCTTGCCTCTCGACCCTTCCTTCTTTACGACTACCAGAGTCTCCTTCCATTGATGATGGCAATTCTTGCACTCGTACGAAACTTCGAACGTGTCCCTCTCAATCGGAATCTCGATGGTCTGCGCTTCCACCGGAATGAAACTCCGTCCTCCCCAGGTGGTCCTCGGCATGGCCACATCGCGAACCATCTTGACGGTGTCTTCTTCACTTTCCACGAGCACTTCCCTGTCTACTTTCACAACGAACCGTCTCCCGCAATTTGGACAGCGTTTGAGGAACTCCAAGGACGAGATGGTACGGGCGGTCTTCTATAATGCTATTCACTTCGATACGTAGCGTCCTTCGGTTGAATTCTGAAAAATCGGAGAGCCCGCACCTAAATTTCGTTGGCTTAGATTCCCGAAACGCGCTAGCTTAGTCTGACTAATTCCTGAGTCCCGTCGGCGGGAGAGATTACCACAGCAGTCCCGAAGGCGATGATCTCGTCCATGGTCTGCCCTATCTCGGTTGAGTCGAACATTACGCTGATTACTGCGTTGGCACCCAAGCCCTTGGCGTGGTCGGCCAGCCTGTCGAGGGCCTGCTGCCTCGCCTGGTGGGCCATCTCGGTATACTCATGGATTTCCCCTCCGGCTATTGACCGAAGACCGGCCATCAGATTGCCCCCGATGCCGCGTGAGCGCACCGTGATGCCGTAGACAAGGCCCAAGACCTTGTCCACTTTGTAACCCGGCGCGAAAGGTGTAGTCAGCAGCATCAGGGCCTGACTAGAAGTCGTCAGCCTGAGGTCCCTGCCACAGCTCGGGCAGAATGTGCTGCCGTCAGCTACCTGTTTGCCGCAGTTCGGGCAAATCATATGTAATAAGACCCTCGCATGTTATTTAAGTGCGCTAACTCTTCACAGTTGAAAGGGCATGAAAGTCCGTAATATCTTCTCAAAATCCCCCAAGGTCTACGTCGATGCGAAGATACTCAACATGCACGACCCAACTCTTCCTCGAAAAGCATACGTCGGTTATCTGGTGGAAGGGAGCGACAAGCAGAAGGTCAAGCCGGAAAATGCCACGGAGAGCGACGATGCCGAAGTCCTCGCCATTCTGTTCGCAATCGAAGAGCTGAAAGATTCCCTGGGTCGGTTTACAATCTTTTGCGACCACGAGTCGGTGGTGTCGGAGGCGAACAAAGAGGAGCTGAAGAACCCGAATCCAATGATGGAACTGCTCAGGAGGACTCTGCTAGAAAATCCGTCCGTGGAGCTTCGGGCCCTGCAAGCCAACCCTGCCCATGGTGTTGTCACAGCTTACGTCAATGCGGAGAAGACGAAATCGAATCCTAGGCAGGAGCTGTCCTGAGCCGCATGAACGTGAATTTCAATTAAGTAACTCTGTTCCGGAAAACTAAAGTGCCCCGATGCATTTCAGCGTCTAGTGGCGCTGACCTGTTCTACGCGGACACTGAAAAATGCAAAATTCCTACAGAGCCAAGAGTTGGACTTCTTTCCTGCCGTTGAACCGATTGAAGGCTTCGGGAGCCTGGTACCGATTCGTGTGCTGTCCAGACTGGGGCAGATGGCTCTTGCGGACCTGGAACCAGAAGAGTTGGCTAGAGCCATTTCAAAGACAAGGCCTCCCGTCGGAGGAAAGATGGCTGTCGCGCCACTCTTCGCGGGGACTTTGAGGTTCGTCCAGGCGACGTTCTCATCATCTGGGACAGATTTCAGTCTGCCCGCTGCGGACCTAGGGACTGCGATTGGTTATGCCAAACTCAGCGCGCCTCCGATCTCATCCTATGCTTCTCAATATGGCCCCAACAGCCTTGCAGTGGCAATTGACACGATTCCTCTCCAGGTATCAGTTGTCGGCGGCAGGTACAACGACCAGGCTTTGGCCGGGTGGGTCGACCAACTTGCCAAGGTTCGAGGCCTTGGTCCGGATTCATGCCCGGTCTTGCTCAACCCTCAGGGTGTGGTGAACTCGGACGCGGATGTGAACCAGGGCGTCCTGGGGTACCACAACGTATCTCCCGGAGGGATTCCATATGCCTTCGTCAACGTGATGGGACAGGGCCTTACCATCAAGGATGAGCGAAACTTGTACGCGCTGGCGCTCAGCCACGAGATTGTGGAAATGGTGGTCGACCCGGCGGCCAACGGGAGCAATCCCGAGGTCTCCGACGGATGCTCGGGGAATTGTAATGTGGAATTCAAAAACTACTTTGACACCAACGGCCTTTGGCTCGGCGGGTCACCAAGTTCCAATTACGCATTCTTCACTGCCGGGTGTGTCAAGCCTGCCAGCGCCGCCCAGTGCCCGGCCCCGGTGTCCTCATGCTCTTATCCACCCCCAGCTGGCGTAGGGAACCCATGAGGATGGGAATTCCGAGTTGAGCATGCAGACAATACTGCCCCCTCGCAGCGGATTGACAACGACCACGGTGGAACACGTTGTCATCATAATGAAGGAGAATCATACGTTTGACAACTACTTTGGGACGTTCCCTGGCGCGAACGGGATTACAATGCCAAGGTCACCGAACCCTCCTCTGCGCGACCCCAACCACACCCACGCCGCATGGCTTACCCGAGATACAACTTCGGTCAGGGAACAGTTTGTGGAACAAGATATTCCGGCATACTTCAATTATGCGAGGAAGTTCGCCCTGTGTGACAACTATTACACGGATGTCGCCGGCCCGTCGACCCCGAACCACCTGATGGTTGTTGCCGCGGATTCACCGGTGATTGACAACCCGCCCCACTTCGGGACAGCGAGCTTCGTGCTCCCCTCCTCGCTTCCTCTGAGCCTTGAGAAGGCGGGCCGGACCTGGAGGAGCTATGGTGGGTTCGCCATGAACTACATGTCGGGGATCAACCAGAAGTGGAAGCATACCGCGGCACAGTTCAAGGCGGATGCGAGTGCGGGGGCGCTTGCGGACGTCTCCTGGGTCTGGGCACCGGGACAGTATGACGAGCACCCGCCGTTCGGGAGCTTCAACGGAAACGTCACCGTGGGAATGCAGTGGACCGTGGACCAGGTTTCCGCCCTGGTTGCAGGAGGGCTATGGCAAAAGTCGGTGATATTCATCACCTGGGACGACTGGGGAGGGTGGTACGACCACGTGAACCCGCCCAATGTGGAGACCTGGAATGGGGGTGGCGCAAATCCATCGTACAATGGGACGCAGTTCAGGTACGGTTCAAGGGTCGGATGCCTTGTGCTGGGGCCTTTCGTCAAGAAAGGCTACATTTCCAAGACCCTGCACTCGCATGTGAGCCTGGTCAAGTTCTGCGAAACAACGTTCGGGATCAAGCCGATGAACGTGCGCGACGCGAGTGCGGACGGCATGGGGGACTGCTTCGACTTCACCCAGAGTCCGCTCGCCCCGCCCTAGGACGCTAGGCCGGAGTTTCCTATGTGTATGGCTTGCTTCTGAAGTACCGGATCAGCGAGACCCCCTCGGCGTCCACCTTCATGTTGACTTGCCACCGCTGAACACCCGCTTCCTCGGCAGCCCTGGCCGCTGCGAGTATCCTTGTGTTCGTGCCATCGGGTGGCGGAGGTTTGAAGGGCTTGGCATCGTAGAGAAAGCACAAGACAATTTTGGCTCGCTTGCCCCTTGAAAGCGATTCTTGTAATTCGCCCATGTGTCTGATCAATCGGTCGAACGAATCGAACCTGCTGCGTTTCACTCGGGCGACTTCACCGCTTGCCGGGAGCACTATCAGAGGCGTTTTCACTTCGACGTAGGCGTTTCCAATCAAGAAATCAATCCTTGATTTGCCGAGTTTGACCTCCCTTTGCACTTCGCCCCTGGCCAGACGGGCGAGTGCCCCGTTTCTCAAGAAGAACTCGAAGTACCTGTTGGCTGCTGTCTGGTTGATTCCGACCCAGCTCCTGATCCTCGGAGAGGTCGAGATGGCTTCCACGGTGTGTGCAGTCTTCCTCTTGCTACTCGTCGACGTGGAGTAGAGGCATGGCAATCCTTCCAGTTTCAGGTCACCCAGCCTCCCTGTCGTGGGGCAGTGACATCGAATCGTTCTACCTCCGGACCTTACCATCATGATGAACCTGTTCGGTCGAGAAAGGATTGTGCCCTCTCGGAGGGCCAGGGGAAACTTGTAGACCGGTGGCGCCATCGAAGTCTTGGAATTCATTTTGTCGGAGGCAGTAAGGAATGGGATGCGTGATTAATACGTTGGGCGAACAGACTGTGGTGATGGCTAGGAGCGAACTGCGACGCATAAGGGAAGAGGTCGAGGGGCAACCGAAGGCCCTAGAGCGGTTCGCCCGATCGGAGATGCCGAAGGCATCGAAGGGTTCGATTTTCGTGGGAGCCGGCGACTCCTATGCCGCAGCTCTTGCCGGGGTCCTCGCGTCGAATGGAGCCTGCATGGGATTCGACCCCTACACCATTGCCGCCGTCCCCGAAATGGCAAGAGGTCGGGAAGTGTTTTTCATTTCGGTATCTGGAAGGACGTCTTCAAACCTCCTCGCGGCGAGAAGGGTCAGGAGACTGGCGAAGAGGACGACGTCGTTGACGGCTGTTCCTGATAGCAAACTGGCAGCCCTGACCGACCGGACTGTGGCGCTTCCGATGACTTATGTCCCCAAAACGCCGGGTATGCTTTCTTTCAGTCTCTCCCTGCTCGCGGTCCTAAGGATAGCGCACATGGATGGAGCCTGCGACTTCGAAAGGGCATTTGCGAGTGCCCGATCTGACCGCAGGGGATTTTCATTCGGGGGAGGAACAACCTACTTCCTCGGTAACTCGCTGGGATTTCCAGTGGCACTCTACGCGGCGGCTAAAACCTACGAATTCCTGGGCATCAGGGCACACGCCGAATTGTTGGAGGAATTCAGCCACTTGGAGCTGTTTTCGCTGAAGAGATCCGATTCAGTCAACTTGTTTGGATGCTTCGACCCCTCAAGAATGTCAAGGAAGCTAGCAAAAGCCCTAGCTGGGCATGAATACACATCTCGCCAAATGCCAGCCCGTGGCAAGTCAGACCTGGAGAGGATTTTTCATTCAGTCTTCGCATCCCAGCTTGCGGTCTTGGACTGTGCGGAGGCTGCGGGGTTGACGGAACCCAGGTTCCTTTCCGCCCGCGACAGGCTGGACGTCAGCGACACGATGATTTACTAATCACTAGAAGTGACACTTGGAGACTGAGCTCAGGCCTTCTGTTTCCTCATCACGGCGACAAGCTCGCTCACCACTCTCTTCGCGTCCCCGAACACCATCATGGTGTTGGGGTTGTAGAAGAGGTCGTTCTCCACTCCTGAGAAGCCAGGGTTCATCGAGCGCTTGATGAAGACCACCGTCTTGGCCTTGTCCACGTCTAGAATCGGCATCCCATATAGTGGCGAGTCGGCTTTGGTGCGAGCCGCCGGATTGGTTACGTCGTTGGCGCCGACCACTATCGCTACATCCGTCTCCGGAAACAACGGGTTGATTCTATCCATCTCCCAAAGCTTGTCGTAGGGCACCTGGGCCTCTGCGAGAAGGACGTTCATGTGTCCAGGCATCCGGCCTGCGACAGGATGAATCGCGTATTTCACTTCCACTCCCCTCGCTTCGAGCACATCGGCCAGCTCTTTGACAACGTGCTGGGCCTGGGCGACGGCCATCCCGTAGCCGGGGGCAAAAACTACCGAGCGAGCGTTTGCAAGGACGGTTGCCACGTCTTCGACCGTGTATGCCTGGGCTGTCTTGCCTGCCTCACCCGGTTTGACTACGGCCTCGCCCTTGACCCCGCCCACGCCGCCGAACAGTATGTTGACGAAGGATCGGTTCATCGCCTGGCTCATGATGAGGGCGAGAATCAGCCCCGAAGAGCCGTCCAGCGACCCCGCCACGATCAACAGCTTGTTGTTCAGGACGAAACCCAGTGCTGCCGCTGAAAGTCCGGCGAACGAGTTGAGTATTGCGATGACCGTCGGCATGTCCGCTCCGCCTATCGCTATGACCAGCTGGAATCCGAACAGGAGCGCGAGGGCCGCCAACACAGGAAGGATAATCTGTTGATCCTGGTAGGCTACCAGTAGCACTCCTGAGGCGACCGCAGCCCCCAGGGTGGTCAGGCTTACGATCGTCCTGCCCCGGAACAAAATCGGCCTGCCAGTGACAATCCCCTGCAGCTTCGCGAAAGCAATGAGGCTGCCCGTGAAAGTCAGGAAACCGAGTATCATTTCGGCCGAAAGTACGGACATGCTGAAAACGTCGATCCCGGGCTGGCCTTGGTAATACTCTGCCACTCCAACAAGCGCTACCGCCAGCGAGCCGAAGGCGTGCGACATCGCGGTTCTTTGGGGGATTCCTGTCATCGCCACTTTGAGGCCGATGGGCGCTCCGACCACAGATCCGATTATGACACCGCCAACGAGAAGGTCGACGCGGCCCACGTGGAAAGCGTCGAGCGTTGCTACCACGGCCAATCCCATCCCTGCTACCGCACAGAAGTTGCCAAGACGGGAAGTCCTGACTTCGCTCATGAATTTGAGAGAAAGGACAAACAGGACTGCCGAGATTATGTAGAGGTACTCTACGATTAGGTCGCTCATTTCTTGGGCTTCCTCTTCTCGAAAAGTTTCAGGATGCGGTCAGTGATCAGGAAACCGCTCACGATGTTGGTTGCGGCCAGGGCGACCGCGACCCCAGCGAGCAGCGAGATCGTCGCGTCTCCGGATTCAGACAGCACTATGAGAGCCGCAATGAACGACACGGAGGAGATCGCATTGGTCAACGCCATGAGCGGAGTGTGAAGAAGGCGAGACACATGTCTGATGAGCTCCTGCCCGAGG
>DATDGE010000069.1:0-2332 GCA_036522255.1 Nitrososphaerales archaeon
TCCCGACTTCGAATATTCCTCGAGGGCAGGGTGTCGGGCCACCCAGAAGGCCCTCCCGCTGTCTGTTGTTTCTTCATCGTCGGCGGCCGTCTCTCCGTTCCGCTTCGCTCTGCTCTTTGTCAGCTCGAGGGAGAACTTCGCTTCGTGGCCGAGGATGATCCCCCCGTATGGATGGCGGTTCCAGGCCTTGATCGGGTCGATGGAGACGTGACTCACGACCAAGACCGCTATCCCGAACTCGACGCAGAGGCGTTGGGCGTGGGACAGGAGCATCGCAAGGCCCGCGCTCCGTGCCGGGAGGTCCTGGGTGCTTGGGAAGGAGGACTTGAACGGCGCTGAGATTGAGTCGTAGACAAGGAGCTTGGCGCCGGTGTCGCGGATTATTCCGTGGAGGACCGAGTCGTATGTGGGAGTCTGTCTGAGCCTTAGATCGACTCTTCCTCCCTTCGAGACCTCTTTGTTGGCGTCGACGCCGTGGAGGTTGAGGAGGTCGGTCACTTCGGGGGTCTGGAGGATGTAAACCGAGGGTTCCTTGTTAGGGACCTCGACGGTGAAGCTAGGGCAGAGTATGTCCGCAATGGGTCCCAGATGTGCGTCGGTGTATGATACGCCAATCCTGTCCAATGTTGTGCTGATGGCGGTGAGCAGCTCTCCCCTGGTAGCGCCCTTTTTCTTCCCGGCTGGTCTTGTGACGCGCTCGAGCTTCAGGTCCACGGCGGCGATTTCTTTGCCGAACCGCTTGTTCATCCCAGTTTGTCTGTAGGGGAGCAGGTAGCTGTTGTAGGACTGCTCGGTGTCGAGGATTATGGCCGAGTGCCCCCCGGCGACTGTAGAGCAAGCGGCCTGATGGGAGAAGATGCTTTTTCCCAGGGCCTTCTCTCCGAAAATCTGGGTTATGGTGCCAGTGGCCAACCCCCCGTCCAAGAGATCGTCGACGGCTTTGCAGTGGGTGGGAATCCGCTCCATCACTTCCTCAACTCCTGCAGGAGCCTCCTCCCCTTTTCCGTAAGAGTGTAGCAAAAGACTTCGGGTCCTGAGCCAGATTCCTTTGGCTCAAGGATGAGGAACCCTTGATTCTCAAGGCCCGAAAGGGCGGCGCCGACGTCAGAGGAGAGGAACTCGGGGGCGATGAACTGAACTATCGACTCAGGAGTCGAGAGCGTGTAGCGGTCTAACTCCTCAAGGATCATCTTAGTCAGGTCAGGCGTCGGGAGCTTGCTTGAGCCGGCGGGGGCGTAGTCGGCAGTCTTCACGATGACCCTTCGGGGGACAAAGTTCTCGCGACTGTTATTCCGTTTGTCGTGAACTACGAATGTGCTTGAAAGGATGGCCTCGACCAGTTTGTGGTGTGAATGCCAAGCGTCGCTGGAGTAGACACGGACAGGACAGGTCTGCAGGAGAAGGGGGCTAAGCGAGTCCTGCTGGTCGGAGGACAAGACCACGGCAGCAGGCCACTCCAGGAGATGACTCAAGAGGCGGTTCGCGTGAGCAGGCCTTGGCGAGGCCCTAAAGAGACGGTGGGCCTCTGTGACGAGGACGAAGCCCCCATTGTTTCCCGAGGCGTGGGCAGCCGTTAGGATCTTGGACAGGAAGAGGGCTGCCGCGAGCTCAGCGGCCTGGGGGTAGGGGGCCCGATGGAAGTCAATGATGATGTCCCCTTTGACCATCCGTGCGAACTTCTGGTCGTCGACGGCGTCGAAGTGTCGGAGCGAGCCTATCCTCCCCTTGAGCTTGTCGACGTAGAAACCTCTGAATCCTTCGACCTTGCCGAGCACGTCGTAGAGAGAAACTGGGCTGAGCATCGCCCCCTCGGTGGCAACCACCTGCATCGCAGAGTTGATGATCGCCTCCTCCTCCGACGACAAATCGAGTGCAGCCGCGTATGCTGCCGCAGCGAGTTGCGAGTGCCAAGGCTCGGGTTCTTCGAGCCTGAAGGCGTCGTAGAGGAAGGAGCGGTAATCGAAGGTGTCGAAATGGCCGGAAAGGCGGTTTGCCAACGAGCCGTCGAGGTCGAAGAGCATGGGCCTGGCCCCCGCTTCTTTGGCAGAAATGGACGCGAGAGCTGAGAGGTCGCCCGATCGAGAACCTAGGAGGAGGATTTTGTTCCCAGGGCCTCCAACGTCCAAAACCGCCTTCTCCCCGTCGCGGCGATAGCCCATCCAGAGTTTCTGGGCCGAAGACATACGTCGCGAGGAAGGTCGGAGCTTATAGGACGTTGCTGACTTCAGGTAATGACCTGAGGTCAGTCCAGTCCAGAGGGCTACGCGATAATCTTCTTCCCCAGAAGAGAGAGAGCGAGTTCGACCACTAGCTCCGCGGTGTGATTTGAGAT